>CAZOXG010000044.1:0-1981 GCA_964583845.1 uncultured Candidatus Saccharibacteria bacterium | reverse complement strand
CTTTTGTTCTCTCGGTGGGTATGGCAGTGGATGCTAATATCTTGATTTTTGAAAGAATGAAAGAGGAACTTCGTCGTGGACGTGAGTTAGGCGATGCTGTTAAAGAAGGCTTTGCTCGCGCCTGGTTATCGATTCGTGACTCAAATACTTCGAGTTTAATTACTGCCCTCATCCTCTTCATGTTCTCCAGTACTTCAGTAGTTAAGGGTTTTGCTCTAGTTTTCGGTATTGGTGTTTTGGTTAGTATGTTTACTGCTATTACAGCTTCTCGTACTATGCTTATGGCTATCAAACACGATCATGCTGGCCGTTTCCTAAAGTTCTTATTTGGCCATCACATTAAGAGTAAAAATTAATAATTAATCCTGAAAATTATGTTTATTGTTAAAAATCGAAAAATTTTCTATACCTTGTCACTGGTTTTAGTGATTGCTTCCATTGTGGCGGTATCGGTTTGGGGCTTGGTTCTCGGTATTGATTTTAAAGGTGGTTCTATTATGGAATTTACTTATGCTAATGGCCGTCCAGACATTAGCGAAGTTAAAGCCAATTTGGATAGAGTGAATACTGATCAGTCAATCCAGGGTTACTTATTGAGATCATACGGCACTGACGGTTATTCTTTGAAGACTCCAGCTATGTCATCCTCGACTAGTTTAGCTGTACAGAGTGTTTTGAGTATCGGTGATAAAAAAGCCGAGTTGAAAAAACTCAATTCTATCGGGCCAGTCGTGGGAGCAGAGGCGGCTAAAAAATCTATCATTTCTATCATTTTAGTTTTGTTGGCCATCATTCTCTTTATTTCTTTTGCCTTTAGAAAAGTTTCTGAACCAGTTTCATCTTGGAAGTATGGATTGTTCGCAATTGTTGCTTTGCTGCATGACGTCTTTATTCCAGTGGGTGCGTTCGCAGTTCTCGGTCACTTCTTGGGTTATGAAGTTGACACCTTGTTTGTTACGGCAATGCTCGTAGTTCTCGGTTTCTCTGTCCATGACACTATTGTGGTCTATGACCGTGTTCGCGAAAATCTTAAACTTAACCGTTTAAACAAAGTTTCTAAACACTTTGTTGAGATAGTAGGGGACAGTATTAAACAGACAATCGTTCGTTCCATCAATACTTCCCTAGCAGTTTTATTGTCAGTTGTGGCTTTGTACTTCTTCGGGCCTGAAAGTACCAAGAACTTCTCTCTGGTCTTGATTATTGGTATTTTCTTCGGTACCTATTCATCGATCTTCATTGCTTCCAATTTGCTAGTGACAGCCGATAAGATATCTACCAAGAAATCTAAGTTAAAATAATTTTAAATAAAAAGACCACTCTTTCTAAAAAGGGTGGTTTTTTTATTCTCACTAAACATATAAAATTTTTCCTAATATCTAAATAACGGCCTAATATAAGGCTATATTAATTAGTTTCGGTAAATGATTGGTTTAGCTCGAAATCTCTTGACTCTAAAACGATTATGCGTATAATGATTGAGTCCTTGAATGTTCAGGGATCGGACTTTGAAAAATCAAATTGAAAGAACGTGTGCATTTAGCACTATTATTTTGTCGTGTCACAACGACTGGTAAATGTTAGATCGCATGTGCAAGTAAAGTAAAAGTAAAGGAAAAGGAAATAACACATTAAAGCAAAAATAATTTAGAGCTTAGGAATCAAGATAAAAGATAACATACTTTCTTTTGTTCCGTTTCTCAACATTATTCGCTTCGGCGAATAATACAAAATAATCTGTAAAAAGTTTCGCAAGAAACTTAGTGATAATTTTTATTGAGAGTTTGATCCTAGCTCAGGATGAACGCTGGCGGCGTGGATAAGGCATGCAAGTCGAGGGGGCTCTGGACTTTGTCTTCAATTATATTGAAGGTAAAGTCCAGAGTCACCGGCGAACGAGGTAGTAATAAGTGGGTACGAACCTAGAAGTCAGGAATAGCTAGTCGAAAGATTAGGTAATACTTGATAGTCCCTTCGGGGT
>CAZOXG010000043.1:0-3546 GCA_964583845.1 uncultured Candidatus Saccharibacteria bacterium | reverse complement strand
CAGCAAAATTAACCGCGCAAGCGGTTTTAATTTTGCAGCCATAAGCAAGTGATGTTATCACTTGCGACTTGGAATCGAACGCCGGAATACATATTTCCTAGCAAAGAAAAATTTGAGGCGGTGCCCAGACTAAAATTTCTGACGAGAAAATTTAAGTCGAGGGAGAATACGAAGTGTGTCCAAGTCTGGCAGTAGTGATGTTATCACTTGCGACTTGGAATCCAAGCACAGATACTGAAACTGCAAGTTTGATAAACATACTCGTGGCACAAGTCAGGTAAATAAAATCAGCCTCTCGAGCTGATTTTTGTTTTATAAACTGCTATACTTTCTCCATGGAAAAAGTAACTGAAAAATATCATCTTAAACTAAAAGAACTTTATTATATTTTCTCGCGCAATGTATTTCTTTTTACTAATGGTCTTATTGGGTGTGTAATTATTTTACTTTACATATTTGGGGACAATCAGTCGGCTTTATTTTTGGCAATTGTCTCTGTGATAAATATTCTGTTTGGATTAATTCAAGAAATGTATGCTTGGATAAAGCTGGAAAAATTGCAGTTATTGACGGCTCCTCATGTGACAAGAATTACTGAAAATCAAACTGAGGAAGTTGTTTTAGCTGATCAAATTAAGAAAGGTGATTTGATTAAACTTAAAATTGGTGAACAAGTACCATGTGACAGTTTTCTGGTTGAGGGTCAAAGCTTTGAAATTAACGAAGGTCTTATTACTGGCGAGTCACACTCGATAGCAAAAAAAGTTAATGACGACCTCTTGGCAGGAAGTGTTGTGACTTCTGGCTTTGGTTTGATAAGAACTAAATCAGTCTTTAAAGAAAGTCGCATTGCACGAATGACTGAAGGTATAAAAAAGTACTCAATAAATTTGAGTCCAATCCAAAAGGCTGTAAACTCTTTTATCAGATATTGCGGTTATGTTTCAATTATTGTAATCGCTTATGCCGTAATTCGTGGTTTTGTTGTGAACGAGGAATATGTCCAAATTGTTAAAAATGTCGGAGCTCTCACGAGTGCGTTGATTCCCGTAGGTTTATTTTTTGCTACTACCTTATTTTTTGCCTATGGCGCAGCCAATTTGTATAGAAAATATATTTTGCTCCAAGAGGTCAATGCAACTGAAAAGTTGGGTAGGATTAAAAATTTATGTATGGATAAAACGGGTACTTTGACAGAAAACACTTTGGTTGTTGAAGATATTTTTGTGCCACCACAGATTACGGTTGATAAGGCCCAGGAGCTTACGGTGGCCTATATTGCCGGAACGGGAGATTCATCCCAGACCATTAATGCCGTGAGTAAATATATTAGATTTGAAAATAAATTGAAGATTGTTGATTCTTTATCATTTTCTTCTTGGAGACGGTATGGAGTGGCTGTGGTTGAAAGTGAGGGAATTTCACTGGCTATTTGGTGCGGTGCACCAGATTTATTCCTAGAACATTTAAACGAGTTAGACGAAATCAAATGGCTTAGAAGATTTATTGACGAAGTATCTAAAAGTGGAAAACATGTTTGGTGTGTAATGAAATCATCTGATTCCGTTATTCCATCAGATATGTCCAAAGTTAAGTTTTCCATTGTAGCTGTTTATGTATTTTATAATAATCTTCGTGAAGGCATAAAACACACAATTAACTTTTTTCAAAAAAGAAGCGTTAAAATCAGAATTATTTCTGGCGATAACGCGGAAACTGTTCGTACAGTGGCTGCTCTATCAGGCGTAAATAATCCAGATCGAATCGTGACTGGTAATGAGATTGAACATTGGACTCCGAAAGATTATGAAGAAAAAGTCGGAGATTATACTATTTTTGCCAAAATATTTCCTGAGCAGAAAGAAAAAATAATTGAAGCTTTTAAAAAAGATGGTTTTACCGCGATGGTTGGTGACGGAGCAAACGATGCCTTGGCAATCAAAAAAGCCAATCTCGGAATTGCTATGTTTGATGGTGCGCCAGCTACCAGACAGTTGGCGGCAATAGTCTTAACGAATAATAGTTTTTCCGCTCTGCCTGGCGGTGTTACTCTGGCGGATAATATTATCAGAAATCTAGAAATCTTTGCTAGCGTTTTTATTTCTCAGAATTTTGTTGGTTTTATGTTGTTTATTATCGCTAGTATTCTAGGCTATCAATTTCCACTTACACCACTAAATATAACTTTGATAAATTATTTCACTGTTGGTTTCCCTGGAATACTGGTTTCGTATTGGACGATAGTCGCTTTAAATAAAGCCAAGATTCCAAACGGTGTACCATTCTTGAAACGTATATTCCCATTTGCTGTTTTTTCAGCTTTGGCACAAGCTATATTTATTGGGGTTGTGTTTGTTTTAAGTCCTGAATATTTAAAATTAGCTCAATCAAATATTCTAGTGATTGCTGCTTGCAGTTTAACTGGCTATATATTTTTTGTACTAACCCCCTATGTGTATCAAGGATTTGTTACACTAGCACAAAAGATTCAGATGTTAGTTTTAGGAATTTTAGAGATTATTATATTTATAGTTTTTCTAAAAATTCCATTTGTCGTAAGTTTCTTTGATACCACTAATCTTATACCTACTTTTTCAATGATAGATATCATAAGAATCGCCGCCTTCTTTTGTTTGTATGTTTGTATTCAATATGGTTTGGCAAAGTGGTTTTCTCTGCATACAGGTAAAAATGATGTCGTTTAGACTTATGATTTTGGCAGTTTTTTACACACTTGCGATAAGAGTTGTCTTTAGTTAATATAGAAAGCATGAAAAATATAATTTTATCAATAGCTATTGTTTTGTTAGTTGGATCAGGTATTTGGTATTTTAGTAAGAGCGATACTGTCAGTAAACCTATATTATCTAGTGAGGTTAATATAAATAGTAAAATTAACGAAGATATTACCAAAGCAACTAGTTCTGCCTCGAGTATTGTAAAGACATCGGATCAATCAATTAGTAAGGAAATAATTAATAAAAAATATATGAATGCAATATTGCATACTAGTATGGGGGATATAACTATCAAGTTTAGTCCAGAGACTACTCCAAATACTGTGGCCAATTTTATCAAGTTAGCCGAAAGTGGTTTTTATGATAGTACAAAATTTCACCGCGTAATTAAAGGCTTTATGAACCAAGGTGGAGATCCATTGAGTAAAGATGACTCTATGGTGGCAAATTGGGGAACTGGTGGCCCAGGGTATCAGTTCGCTGATGAGATAACTTCTTCAAATAGTAATAAGGTTGGTAGTATTGCGATGGCTAACTCCGGTCCAAATACTAACGGTAGTCAATTCTTTATCAATATGGCTGACAATTCTTTCTTGAATACTAAACACACTGTTTTTGGTCAGGTGACTGCTGGTATGGATGTTGTAATGGCAATCAATAATGTCAAAACAGTGCCAGGTGATCGTCCCGCGACTCCAGTAGTTATTAAGTCAATCACCTTAAAGTAACCAATTATAAAATACCCCTTGCGGGGTATTTTTTTATATCATGTTTTTTACTTCTTCTGTTAAACCAAAAACTTTAATAT
>CAZOXG010000042.1:0-4244 GCA_964583845.1 uncultured Candidatus Saccharibacteria bacterium | reverse complement strand
TACAAGCGTGAGACAGGTTGGTCTCCTATCTACTGCAGGCGTTGATTATTGAGGGAATTTGACTCTAGTACGAGAGGACCGAGTTGAACCGACCTCTGGCGTGGCTGCTGTCCTGCCAAGGGCATCGCAGCGTAGCTAAGTCGGGATAGGATAAACTCTGAAAGCATCTAAGAGTGAAGCCAGTCCCAAGATCAGTAATCGTTATAGACTCCTGAGAGATGATCAGGTTGATAGGTTCTAGGTGTAAGGTCCGTAAGGATTTGAGCCGAGGAATACTAATCAGTCGATTCTTATTAGGAAATTTAGAAATTCACATAATATGTTTCAGCCTGTTACATGGAATTAACTTCCATGACAGCAAAAACTTACTTAAATTACTTTTTGCTCTCCAAAATATTGAATATTTTGTTCTGGTGGCTCGACGGCGAGGTCACACCTGATCCCATTCCGAACTCAGCAGTTAAGCTTGCTAGTGGCGATGATACTCCTTGTGGGGAAAGTAGCTAGCCGCCGGAACAAAATATTTAAGCAAAGAACTACCGTTAAGGTAGTTTTTTGTTGTCGAAAAAATTATGATATAATATTTCACATGTTAACAAATTTATTACACAAGAGTGATTCGTCTAAGCCTGTTTTAAGCGCCCGAATTTTAGCTTGGCTGGATCTAATTATGGGAATAGTATTATCGCTCGGTTTTTTATTTGTGCTATTTACTGAAGGCTTTGCTGGAGAAGGTAAAAATATTTATGCAAGTATTTTCCTTTTAGCTTTTTCATTTTATGCAGGATTACCCGCTATGATGAGTTTGGTATTTGGTATTTTATCTTTTAAGTATCTCAGGAAAAATAATTCAAAAGGGGTGTGGATGTCTTTGGTACCAAAAGTTATTTCCTTAGTAATTTTTTTATTTATAACTTCAGTAGTTTATGATCCAATTATATTTTTATGTTTTATAATCGCATCTTTTTTAATTGGTTACGTATTCTTTGTTAAATATCAAATGTCCAAGAAGTAGATTTAGTAAAGACAAAAACCACCCTGGAAGGGTGGTTTTTGTTTGCCTATATACTGGATACTATATACAAAATACTATATACTACTAATTATGTCTTGGGCCAAAACTAGAAAAAGTCTGTATATCGGATTTATAGTCGTTATTATTGCTTCGATTATTGGCGCCTTTTTGTGGTTCAATAAACCTTTACCAACTTGTTTTGACGGCAAACAAAATCAAGATGAAAATGGCGTTGACTGTGGTGGTGTTTGTAACAAAGTTTGCGAAGGTGATGCTTTAGATCCGATTCCACTATGGTTTAGATTTGTCGAGGCTGATAATGGTATTTATCATGTTTTAGCTTATGTTCAGAATCCTAATATAGATTTTGGGGCCAAGGAAGTTGGTTATAGTTTTAAACTGTATGATGAAGCTGGTACTGTAATCAATAAAGTTACCGGTATTACCGACATTCCGGCCCATAGAAACTTTGGTATTTTTGAACCAAGTTTAGCTACTGGAAGCTCCATTCCGGTTAGAATTAAATTTGAATTTACAACTAAGCCGGCTTGGGTAAAGACTCCGGAAACACCAAATCGCCTAGTAGTTTTGAGTCGTGAGTTAACTAATGCTAGCACTTCACCAAAACTAACCGTCAATATTGCCAATAACACTTTAAGTAAGATATCAAACATTGAAGTTATTCCAGTTTTGTATGATGTTAATAAAAACACTATTAGTTTTTCTAGAACCTTAATTAAGGATATCCCAGCTGAAAATTCTACTCAAGCTGTCTTTACTTGGAGAAAACCAATCACGGATACGGTTACAGAGATGGAAATTTTGATTAAGGAGAACGTTAAATAAAATACATATGACTGATTTTGGTGCGCGATTGGAATCGGAAAGTAAGAAGACATTACTGGTTAAAATATTAAGCATTGACTGGGTAATGTTTATTTCAGCCTTGCTAATATCTTTGGCGGGTTTAGTGACAATGAATTCTTTTTTGGGAAATAACTCCTTTTTTCAACACCAGTTTGTCTGGTTGGTTGTTTCGGTGATAATATTTTTTGTATTTAGTTTGTTTGATTTTCATTTTTTACGGCGTACTTCCGTAGTTGTTTCTATTTATGTTTTTGCTTGTTTATCTTTGCTGGCCTTATTTTCTTTAGGAATGGTTACTAAAGGATCGCAAAGTTGGTTTTCTTTTGGTGGTGTGTCATTTCAACCGGCTGAATTAGCTAAAATATCAGTTATTATTTTATTAGCCAAATATTTCTCTCGTCGCCACATTGAAATTGCCAACTTTAGACATATTCTAGTTTCTGGAATCTACGCCCTGATAGTCTTTATTTTAGTATTTCTCCAACCCGATTTTGGTTCAGCTTTTATTATTTTTATGATTTGGTTGGGTATGGTTTTACTTTCAGGTTTATCTAAAAAACACTTGTTTATTGTTTTAGCCCTGGGCTCAATTGTCTTTTCTGCCTTATGGTTTGGAGGTATTTTAGATAATTATCAAAAACTTCGTATAAAAAACTTTTTAAATCCAACAGCCGATATTCGAGGTACTGGTTATAATGCCTACCAATCGACGATTGCGGTTGGATCGGGTCAAGTGTTAGGAAAGGGTATTGGCTACGGTACACAATCTAAATTAAAATTTTTACCAGAATATCAAACTGACTTTATATTCGCTGCTTTCTCGGAGGAGTGGGGTTTTGTCGGTGTCACTTTATTATTTGGAGCGTTGTGTGCTTTGATTTGGCGAGTTATAGCTAATGCCTTTCGGGGGTCAACAAATTTTGAAATTTTATTTGGGGTTGGTTTAGCAACTTTATTTGTTAGTCATTTTGTCCTTAATGCTGGAATGAATATTGGTTTACTGCCTGTTACAGGCGTTACTTTTCCTTTTATGAGTTATGGTGGAACACATTTATTAATAAGTTTTGCGAGTCTGGGAATTTTAAATGGTATGCGTCGTTATCAAAAAACTGCTCATAACAATAAATTAAAAAATGAATTTTTTGGGTTGTAATTATTTGTTGGAATATATTTGCTATACTAATGTTAAACAGTCTATATTATTAGCCATATTATAGACTTTGAATTATTGCCCTATAATATTATTTCGCAAAAAATATTTTACATTTTTTACCCTAAAACTAGTTTTTGTCCATACATCCTAAAAATTGATTATTTACAAAAGATTCGTATAATATAAGGACTAATTATAAGTTTAATATATACGTATGCTTAAGAAGAGATTGGCAGTTCTGGTTTTAATTTTGGCCGCCGCCGCTATTGGTTGGTTTGTTTATTATTCGCAAGTTAATGCAAATTCACAATATAAATTCAAACTAGGCTTAGACCTTAACGGTGGAACAGAATTAGTTTATCGCGCAGATAGTTCCAAAATCAGAGCCGCTGATGTTGGAGATTCTATGAATACCCTAAGAGATGTAATCAATAATCGCGTGAATGCTTTTGGCGTGGCAGAACCGATAATCCAGGTGGAGAAGGTTGGTTTAGTTGGGGGAGAGAGTACTAACCAATTGCTCGTAGAATTGCCCGGTGTAACTGATGTTAATGCAGCGATTGCAATGATTGGTGAAACTCCGATGTTAGATTTTAGACTTTTGCCTGAAGATGAAACAACCCTAGCCCTTATTAAAAGTACTACTACAACCGATAGAGAAAAATATAATCTTTTCATTCCAACTGGTTTAACTGGTAAATATTTGAGTCGCTCAACTATGGAGTTTGATCAGAATACTAGCCAACCGGTCGTTGCTTTGCAATTCAATAGCGAAGGCGCTGATTTGTTTGCTAAAATTACCAAGGAAAATGCTGGTAAGTATTTAGCGATCTTTTTAGATGGTTATTTGAAATCTATGCCAGTTATTCGTGAAGAAATACGTGGTGGTAAGGCTACTATTTCTGGTGGATTTACTGGTAGTGCTGGCAATAAAGAAGCCAAAGCCTTAGTAAGTAATTTGAACCTCGGTGCTTTACCGGTTCCAATCGAACTGATTTCTACTCAAACAGTGGGAGCAACTCTCGGCGCTACAGCTACTAATGCCGCCGTTAAAGCTGGTATAATTGCTTTCATAATCATTTCTATTTTCTTGATTGCTTGGTACCGTTTACCTGGTTTGTTGGCTGTAATTGCCTTGATGATTTATACTGCTATCAACCTTGCTCTCTTTAAAATAATTCCGGTCACACTAACCGCTGCCGGTATTGC
>CAZOXG010000041.1:0-4467 GCA_964583845.1 uncultured Candidatus Saccharibacteria bacterium | reverse complement strand
GTTGGGCGACGCTACATCCCCAGGCTTACGCCATGGGGTATTGTGCGCGAATAAACGCCGTAGCCAGTGAGTGGCATTTTCCCATTGATTATACCGACAAACCCTTTATTGGGATCACCCCAAATCTTTCGATTTGTTTTCTGATCTCTGGTTGGTGGATTCTTGGTATCAAATTCTAAATCGGCAATAAGAGTATCCTCGGGCAACAAAACCCCTTTGTACGCCAGAGCCATTCTGAGAGAGGCAATCTCGCAAGATAAAGAATATTTTTGATAATACAAAGGAACTGATAAAACAGTTAAGGGAGTCTTGTTGATCCATTTGGCATAAACTGTGGCCTGGTTATCAGTCAAATCCATTTCCAATCTTTGAATATCAAAACCAACTTTTTTAATGTCTCTAATAACATTTTTTTCTTTTGATACGAAAACAAATGACACCGCGAGAATTAAAAACAAAATGCTAAACGTTAAATTTTTATTGCAATGTTTCATTGTTTTTTTTATTTGAAGTAAATATCACTCTCGGTACATCGTCAGCTAATTTTCTTTTGAAATTATAATCGTGGATTGAATTCATAAATAGTTTGTATTCGTATCGATGATGTACTCCAGAGACGGGATCGCCATTGTCCTGAGTGATAAACTCGCCAGTAGTATCATCGTATCCGACAATAACCAAGACATGAAAAGAAGAACCTGTGGCCAAGAAAGGTATATTTTTATTTTTTAAATCAAAACCGCGATGAAAAGAGATCACCGGTCTTCCCTCTTGTAACTCTTTTTTTATACTATCTACTGTTGGGTTCTCTACTACAAATCCATTATAGCCGGTGTAATCGTTGATGAGTTTATTTGTTCTTTCCGCGTCAGAATTGGCGTTTGATCCATAAAGTTTATCTTGAGTTTCAAAAAGCATCAACATAAATTCTTTGGCATCGGCCACTGAAACTGTATCCTCCATTTTATAGTACTTTTCAACCATCGTTATACTAGCTTCCTCACAACCGTTTATCCAAGTTCCTTTCCAAATACCTTCAGGAGCTTCACTAACATAAGGCACAGGTAAAACAATGTCAGTCATCACCTCTTTTTTATCTTCTTTGACAACTTCTGGTATGACTGCGGGCACTGGAGTTAGTGACGGAGTTGATGACGAAGTTGGAGATGGAGACGGAGATGACGTAGCTATATCCAAATCTTTATTCTGAATAATTTCATTATTTATTGGAGCATTACTCAACTTGGTATTATTTGTGTTCAACAATAAATATATATTCAAGTAAATAACACCTACTACTAGGAGAAACGCTACTATGTACATAACTACAATCTTTTTCACCCAAACATTATACCTTATAAGTTAAATTCTCAAAAACATACTTATAATTAGATTAGTGTTATATTTATACTAGAAAACAAAAGTTCATTTTACAAGGAGGGTCAAAACATGAAATTACCAAGTTTGTTGATTAAGAATTTCCGCGTGGGCAAATGTATTGTTCAAGGCGGAATGGGTGTGGGAGTAATCCGTGACAAAGAAGCTGTTAAGGCCATTACTGAAGAAAACTGTCTCTGTACTCTGTCGAGCGCCGGTCTCAGGACTCTGGTTTCAATTGATCTCGGAAGAAAGGTGGACACTTACACCGCCGTCCGGATTGAGATTGAAAAAGCCAGAACTGCAAGTGGTGGCAAACCTATTGCGATCAATGTCATGTGTGCGCTCGTTGGCGATTATGAAGAAACTATTCGTGCCGCCATCGATGGAGGAGTTGATGCTATTGTCTCTGGTGCTGGGTTACCCCGCAATCTACCGAGAATCCAACCGCCAGGTCACACTGCCTTAATTCCGATTGTTTCCTCAGCTCGCGCTCTGGAAATACTTTTAAAGCTGTGGAAGGGTTATCGGCCAGACGCCGTGATCCTTGAAGGACCACTAGCAGGTGGACACCTCGGTTTCAAACCGTGGGAAATAAGTGATCCAAACTTTGCTCTGGAAAAACTCCTGATCGAGGTACTGGAGGTCGCCAGCAAGTACGGTAACATTCCGGTGATTGTCGCCGGAGGTATTTATACTTACGCCGACATCGTCAGGTTTCTGGCTTTGGGTGCGAGTGGAGTGCAACTAGGAACTCGTTTCCTAGCCACTCATGAAAGCTCCGCCACGCCTGGTTACAAGCAAGCTGTAGTCTCGGCTAGACCAGAAGACCTCATCGTCACGGCCTACCCCGATATTATTCCGGCTTCGCCTTGTGGCTTACCGTTTCGAGCGATCAAAGGTTCACCGGCATTGCAAAGAATCCGTGTACCGAAATGTAGCTACGGTTACGTTCTTCAAAAAGGACCAGACGGAAAACTTTCTGTCTGCCAGGCAATGCCTAGTAACCCGAACTGCCAGTCGTTCTTTTGTATCTGCAACGGACTTCTGCCTTCGGTCGGCTATGGACCCGAAGAGTTATCTCTGTACACGGCCGGCACCAATGCCTACCGTGTAGACAAAATCATTTCCGTCAAAGAACTCGTTCGCGAGTTGAGCGGAGAATAATCTGAAACCACTACTTCCAAACGGAGGTAGTGGTATTTTTTTTGCAAAAAAGTGGCCCGTCGCAAATGACGGGCCTAACCAAAATATTTTTACAAACTGCTCCAGAGATAGGAGTAGTCTTCGCCGGCCGAAACATTGCCGGCCTTGTCCAAGGCTTCAACACCTTCTTGAGCCAGTTCACCCAAGAGGATTTTGTCAGTGACGCTCATCTTGCTTTTCTTTACCAAACCAAGAACAAGCTTGGGATCCAAAGGCCATGATTCTGCCACGTACTTTCGCATCATCTCAAGTATCTCTTGTGGACTGACTTGATCCCGGCGTTCGGCCAACCCTTCGAAAGTTGACTCCGGTTTGTTTAAAGCTTTTGGCATAGTGTGACTCCCTGACAGGTGGTTTTTTTCTAACACGAATGAACACGATACATAAATAAACCTATCACCACGGCAAACATCCGTCAAACAAAAAATCTCCCGGTATGGGAGATTTTTTTAAAAACTATTTCTTAGCTTTCTTTGGTTTCTTTGTCTCTTTCTTCTGAGAATTGTTTCCTTTTGCCATTTATTTTATTTATTACTAATAATATGATTACAATTATATCATAAGGAATTATTTTTAGAATACTATTTCTACATAATTTGTATTTTTTAAATAATTACTTTATGTATTTTACTTGCTATTTTTCTAAATAAGCGCATACTAGTCTTAGATTCATTAAGGGAAGAGATTGTTTCGTGAGTTACAGTTTCGTTCAGTGTCGCAAGACGTTGGTACACCTTTTTAAATCTACAAATTATTCACCGCAAGGTGGATTTTTTGTTTGTCTTATTTTTTCTCACCCGCTGAACATTTGCCATTATAATAATCTACCGTGGAACATTTTGAACCATCTTTGAAAATACATACAGAATTCGGCACTGCAAAAGTTTGACCTCCGGACCAAGCGCAATAATTCTGATCAATGGTGTCATAGCCAGTAGTCTTACGGCCACCATACGGACAATCACCTCGCAATAAAGCCCATTCTTCACAAGCGCGATTGTCTTCGAAATAACAAAGTCCGTATTCGCCACCATCACCTCTCTTTTGGATAACTAAATTACCTCCCAATTTTGTGCAGTTAACGGAAGCTGGATTGGCCAGACCGACACTTTCAGTCGAAGTGGCACCTGAGGCATTTTCGGAAGCTGGTTTTTCTAGATTACAGTCTACATAAGTTTGTTTATCACCCTCGTTTACAAAAGCGGTATCACCCTTATTCCAGAAAACAAAAGATTCATCAGTATTGGCATAACGAGCGCCAGAAGCGGAGATAACTTGAGGTAAAGTCATCTGACGTTTATCACTCAAAACTAATTCAACCCGATTCTTATAAAAGACGGCCTGAATATTTTTATTTTCAAAACATTTAAAAACGACAGAATTTATAACAACGTTGTTTGGATCAGCTGGGGTTACCTTATTACCTTGCTTGTAAATATATAAACCGCCAATTATTAATAACAAAATCAAGACCCCTACAATAGTTTTCTTTTTCATATCGATAATTATACTCTCTATTCAGATAATTTAAAATCAATTAAATTTAGTTAACAATCTCTCCTCTACCACTTTAGGGTCATTAGTGTAAATATACAATTCTTGAACCGCCCCACTACCGCGGACTATCGCTTTGATTCCACCATTAATAGGTAGAAATTTTATATCACGGCGTCCACCGCGGACATGGGTAATATAGCCAATTCCAACCTTGGTTACCTCTTCGTATTTAGTAACTATAGTCATAACTTCTTTGGCCGTATCGGTCAAAGTTGAGTGACTATCAGTTATTTTGTTATTAAATATTTTTCCCATATTTTTAGAACATAGCCTCAGTAAATATAACTGATTCTTCAACATCCGCGTCTTTTAGCATTTTCCAAATAT
>CAZOXG010000040.1:0-5261 GCA_964583845.1 uncultured Candidatus Saccharibacteria bacterium | reverse complement strand
ATATCACGAAGCTCTTTAATACGACGTAAGTCGTGCTACCTGTCTTTGGCGGAGACGGGGAGATTCGAACTCCCGGTGGTTTTACCCACACTCGCTTTCCAAGCGAGCGCACTAGGCCACTATGCGACGTCTCCTTGAGAAACATATTTAACGAACATCAACTAATGTACACTTTTTAGTAATAAAACTCAAGGGTATCATTATTGTTAAAACTAAAATTAGTGATATGCTTAAATTTGATAAATTTGTTCTAGGCTTAGAAACAAGAACGTCTGGAGGTGGATTATGTGTCTCAAACTAATTCCTGTTAATGAAGGAAGAATTCCTGCTAGTTTGGAAATTTATTCAAAAGACGGTTGTCTTTTGTCCAGGGTGGAGGCTGTACTAAAACCTCAGCCAGTCAGGGCGCCGACCGGTCATTTTGTTCAAGAGATTGAGCTCAAGAAAGTTTTGAATAATCCTGTAGCTGGTTATGAAATTGAATTGGTCAATGATCGCGCGGCGAGCTATGTTTCCGCTTGTGTGATTGTGAGACGAGACAAACAAGTTATTGCCAAGATTCTGGCTGTTTCTGGTCATGGCGAGGGGATGGATTACACTTGGGTTCAGTGGGAAATTGTTTTAAGTACCTGAATTGTAATCATTTGCATTACAACTTACAACCGGCCAGGAGGCGCCGGTTTTCTTTTGCAAATTTACAAAAGTAATTCAGGTGCTATAATACGATTATTACTATTTAATCGGAACAAATATATGGGACAAGAAGGCCAATTAGACTTTTTAAAACAAATGGGTTTACCAGAGGATAAAAAAACAGAAACTCCAAAAGTTGTAATAGAAACTGGTGATGAAAAAACATTAACTAAACCAAAAGAGGTAATTTTTAATCCAGACAAACTTGTAGATCGAGAATATGATGTAAAGTTAAGTCAGGCCTACGAAGATTTGCACGGTAGAATTTAAATTATAATAATAATAACTAAATTAAAAATATTTTATGGATTGGATTACATTAATAATGATGGTGCTGGGTCTGTGTCTTTTTGAAATTATTTCTAGTGTGGATAATGCTATCATCAACGCGGAAGTCTTACACACAATGAAGCCGAAACCAAGAAAGTGGTTTCTACTATGGGGCCTACTATTTGCAGTTTTTGTGGTAAGAGGTTTATTGCCATGGGTTATAGTTTGGGCGGTCAATCCAAGCCTGGGTTTTATCGGTTCGCTCCTTGCGACTTTTAGTAGTGACCCAAGTGTTCAGAATTCAATCGAGGCTTCAGCCCCAATCTTGCTGATGGGAGGTGGTATCTTTCTACTTTTTTTGTTTATACACTGGTTATTTTTGGAAGACAAACATTTTGGCTTGCCGGGTGAAAAATTCTTTATGCGTCAAGGCGTTTGGTTCTTTGCCGTAGTTTCTATTCTTTTAATGAGTATTGTTTGGAAGGCAATGGCAATTTCTCCAATGATCGCTTTTGCGGCAGTCGTCGGTTCAACAGCTTTTTTTATTACGCATGGTTTTAAAAAGAATGCTGAAGAGGCCGAAAAAAACATGTTGAATCCGAACTCTCACCTCTCGGATATTAGTAAGATTATCTATTTAGAAATAATAGATACCACTTTTTCCATTGATGGCGTTCTGGGTGCCTTTGCTTTTACTTTATCAGTCCCAATAATATTGTTTGGAAACGGTATTGGTGCGTTTGTTGTTAGACAAATTACAGTTGGTAATATTGAGAGAATTAAAAAATATAAGTATCTTAAGAATGGAGCGATGTATTCGATTTTGTTTCTTGGTACTGTTATGGTGTTAGAGGGTTTTCATGTTAGTGTGCCTAAAATACTTTCTCCAATTATTACTTTCGTTACTATCGGATATTTCTTCTGGCGCTCTAGAAGAGAATTAAAAAATGATTTAGCTGAAGTTGCGACCGTACAATAATTTATGTTTATTAGAAATCGACAAAACATACTTAATATAATTATTCTGATAATATTTTTTATTATTGGTTTCATTTTTCTGGCCAATTATTTTTGTTCGAAAGAAAGAAAAGATACTTTTGATTCATTGTCAGTAAAACAAAACTCGACTTCCACAACAGTGATTATTACAAATAATAATACGGCCTCGATTGGAACAATCTTGACGTCATCGTCGAAAGAACTAATTGATAAAAATAAATATAAAAATACTGTAATTAGTATAGGAAAAGTTGAGATAAATTCATTTATATCGGGCACAGAGACTCTACAAGAGGCAGGTTTGAGTGGTTGGAGTAGTTTAGAAGAAAACCAGGGAATGTTATTTGTTTTTCCGACGCCCGGAAAGTACAGTTTTTGGATGAAGGATATGAAATTTGCACTCGATATGATTTGGTTTAATGATAAAAAACAAATTATTGATATTGCAGAAAATATTTTACCAGAAACTTATCCCAAATCATTTTCACCTTCTGAAAACTCTATTTATGTTCTAGAAGTTCCGTCTGGTTTTTGTTCTCGAAATAATATTATTGTTGGACAAACTGCAATTTGGAAAAATTCAGTAACAAAATAGTCTGAATATTATTAGTTTGACAAAACAAAGATGTTAGATGAAATGTTTTTGGATTTATAAAGTCAAAATCAATGGTTTTTTTAGGCTTTTTTTAACAAAGCCTTTGACAGTGGGGTAAAAAAAGTTTCTGTTATCAAAAAAACAGCTCAAGGATATTTCTTTGTGCTGTTTTATTGCTAAAATAGTCTGAGGCTTGATAAATAATTCGCCTAAAAATTATTAACGGTTTTAACAACTAAAAAAATGGTAAAGAAAGTGGAGGGGAAAAATACTTTAATAAAAAAGATTCAAAAACGAGATGGACAAATTGTTTCATTTGATTTTGAAAAAATTGTTAGTGCGGTTCACAAGGCGATGCTTGTGACTGGCGAAGGTTCTTTGGAGGAAGCAGAGTTGGTGGCCAATAAAGTTTTGGCCGATATTGTTCGTATTTCAAAAAAATACGCTAACTTTATCCCGACCGTGGAAGGAATCCAGGATTCAGTGGAAAAAGAATTGATTCTTTCGGAATATGTTAAAACCGCGAAAGAATACATAATCTATCGTCAAGAACACAATAAACTTCGCGAGACAGCTATTCAAATACCCGAACACGTTAGAAAACTGGCTAGTGAAAGTAAAAAATATTTTAAAAATTCTTTAGGTGAATTGGTTTATTACAGAACTTATGCTCGTTGGATTGATGCCGAAAGCCGTCGTGAGACTTGGTTAGAAACAGTTGACCGCTATATGAACTTGATGAAGAAAAATCTCAAGGATAAATTAAAAGAGAATGAATACAAAGAGCTTCGTGAAGCGATTTTGAATCAAGAAATTATGCCGTCAATGCGTTTGTTTCAATTCGCTGGTCCGGCCGTTGAACGTACAAATGTTTGTGCTTACAATTGCTCCTTCATCGCCCCAACTTGCTTGCAAGATTTTGGCGAGATTATGTATATCTCAATGTGTGGAACTGGTGTCGGTTTTTCTGCAGAAGGGAAATTTGTTCAGTCTTTGCCACAGATCAAAATGCAGACTGGTAAAAAATTACCAACTTATTTTGTTGAGGACTCGAAAGAGGGTTGGGCTAATGCATTAGTGTTTGGATTAAAAACTTGGTATGACGGTAATGATGTGGAGATTGATTATTCCAAAGTTCGTCCAGCTGGAGCTCGTTTGAAAACTATGGGTGGTAAGGCTTCTGGTCCTGGTCCGTTGATTCAGTTAATGAAGCTAGTTCGTGAAAAAATTCTACGTCGCCAAGGTCGTCGTCTTTCAACTTTAGATGTGCATGATATCGTCTGTTCAATTGGTGACTGTGTGGTAGCTGGAGGTGTTCGTCGCAGTGCTTTGATTTCACTTTCTGATTTGGATGATGAGGCTATTCGCGATGCTAAGAAAGGACAGTTCTATTTAACCGATCCACAACGTGCGATTGCCAATAACTCCGCTGTTTACAACACTAAACCTTCCAATGAAGAGTTTATGGACGAGTGGATAGCTCTCATGAAATCTGGTTCTGGTGAGCGTGGTATTTTCAATCGTGGTGCCTTAGAAAAAACTTTACCCGAGAGACGTTTGAAAGTTTTGAAAGGTTTTATTGGTGACATGGGTACCAATCCTTGCGGAGAAATTATTTTACGTTCTAAACAATTCTGTAATTTGTCTGAGGTGGTTGCTCGTCACGATGATACTGAAAAGACTCTTTTGAGAAAAGCGAGACTAGCCGCTATTCTTGGAACTTACCAGGCAACTCTTACTAACTTTGGTGATTATCTTTCAAAAGAATGGCAAGAAAATTGTGAACAGGAAAGACTTCTAGGGGTTTCTATCACTGGCCAGTGGGATTGTCCCGCCGTTCGTCATCCGAAAGTTTTACAGGCGTTAAGAGCTGAAGCTGTTAAAACTAATGTAACTTTTTCAAAAAGATTTGGTATTAATGCCTCATCTTGTGTAACTTGTGTGAAGCCATCTGGTACTGTTTCTCAAACTGTGGACTGTGCTTCAGGTATGCACCCACGTCATTCCAAATATTATATTCGTCGCGTTAGAATTTCTGCGACCGATTCACTATTTAAAATGTTGAAAGATCAGGGTGTTCCGTACTCTCCAGAAGTCGGTCAGTCAAAAGAGAATGCGACGACTTACGTTTTGGAATTTCCGGTTGAAGCCCCCGATGATTCAGTTTACCGTGATAGTTTGACCGCGATTGAACAATTGGAATTCTGGAAAATGGTTAAGGTAAATTATACTGAACATAATCCGTCTGTTACGATTTCTATCGGAGATGAAGAGTGGATTGGAGTTGCAAATTGGGTCTATCAGAATTGGGATATTATCAACGGTCTATCATTCTTACCACGTTCCGGTCACAACTATCCTTTAGCTCCGTATGAATCAATCGATAAAGCTCATTATGAAGCTTTGAAGGAAAAAATGCGCAACATTGATTTCTCTAAGATTATTACTTATGAGAAACAAGATGAAACGGAAGTCAAAAAAGAATTGGCTTGTGCGGGTGGAGTTTGTGAGATTGCTTAAGTAAAATGGTCAGGAATTATTATAACAGTCGGATTTCGCAGAGCGAAATCCGACTGTTATTTTCTTTATGTTTTTCCTTGCTGTTTTTTTACTATTTTGTTAAAATATACCTAGTTAACAATTTATTTTGCGCACTATTTTATATGTCTCTATTTCAAAAAACAAAAGGGAATAAAGTCAGTCT
>CAZOXG010000039.1:0-5503 GCA_964583845.1 uncultured Candidatus Saccharibacteria bacterium | reverse complement strand
CCAACTTTTTGTCTTCGAGAACTCAGACAAAAGTTGCTAATTCCCGGTTGGACCGCTTCGCTTATCTTCCCAACGCCTAGCCTCGCCGTCGCTCAACTAGACTGGGACACTGTCTCAAATTTCTGATTGTTATCAGAAATATATCCGACTGTTCGATTCCAAACGCAAGTGATAACATCACTTGCTCCGGGAGCACAAAAGCAAAATCACCTGAATAAGGTGATTTTGCTTTTGTGCTCCCGGTTGGAATCGAACCAACATTGACGGCTTAGAAGTCCGCAGTTCTATCCATTGAACTACGGGAGCTTGGACCATGAGAATATACCAAGATTACCTTGATGGGTCAACTAAGGCCGGATAATATTTCTCTATCGATTTTACTGTCTCCTCCCTTTTAACATATTTAGAGACAATTTCATTTAAAGATTTTTGATCTTTTTCATTAAATATTTTGGCAGAATCTGGAATTGGGACAGTAAATTCTTTTCGTCTGACTGAATCATAAACTGTATATATGTAAGAAATCACCAGCACCACCACCAATAAAAAAACAGACAGAACAATTCGCCAGTGCCAAGCAACAGCTGAAGACATTCCTAGATTTCTAAATTTTTGAGCAAGAATACTTGTAATTTTATTTTTAAACTTTTCCATATTTTTATCTCTTTTGAAGAGCCATTATGTCAAATGAAGCTGACCAAGCGCTTGGCATATTACCGCTACTGCCTGAGGCCAAATTGAGCCTACTGATCTCCACCCGATAAGGTAAACTCTCCAAAATAGACCAGTAGCGATTAACGCTTGTCCAAGTGCCCTCTAAACTTATTGAAACTTTAATCCAAGAGAACGTCGGGGCTACTGAAGCTGTGGTAGAAGTTGCCTTCATAATATTCTTGGCTGTTTCTGAAGATAAAGAACTTATTTGGGTCTTAACTCCGATTGCCCGGCCGTACTCTTGTAATTCTTCAATAAAAGCTACCTCTCCGCCGTTATAAGCCACATAGCGACCATTGAGAGATTCCAGATCTTTTTTTGATTTTACATAAACTCTCTTACTTCCTTCGATATCTTGATACTTGGCCAACTCGGCCTTAATATTTGTTTCAAAATCTGTAATAGCATCTTTTTCATTGAAAGTATTTTGTACCAAATATCCACTTAAAACCAACATTAAAATTAATACCCCCCACCATATCTTAACCTCTGTTTTTGTTGATGACATATTATTGATTAGGGTAAGTTAAGGAAATATTAAAACTAAGATCGTTGTCCTTGGTATAAGTACTAAGAGGTAAATCTACTTTAGAAAATATATTCATATTCTGAAGCCTTTTATAAAATGATAAAAGATCTTCACGAGTCACCGAAGTTCCTTGAATAGAAAGCTGATTATCTTTGGCACCAAATGACAAGGAGAAACCGGAAAGAATCACCTTATTCCCCTTTTGAGCGATTACCTTTTGAACCAAATCTCTTCCCATAGGATCACTTGGAAAATCATTCATCAATATCATCTCACCCTTTATATTCTGAACAGTATTAATAAAATTTTGATCACTCTGCTGTGTTCTGTCAGATTTGACTTGGTTATATTGTGCCTCGATTGTTTGACGATGAACAAAAGATTCGTAATAAATGGTCGCCATTAATATACAAAAAATAGTTAGAGTAAGGATAGTTAAAACCAAAACCGCTATGTGCAATCGACGATGATATTCTTTCTTTAAAATCCCTCGGAATTTGTCTGTTACTAAATTAAACATATTATTTTTCTATTACTGGTAAGGCCAAACCTACCGCCACAGCATAATCCAAAGAGTCCACAAAATTAATTGGTGGTAAATATTCTTCGGTTGAAAAAGCATTTATCCATACATCGGCTGGGTCAGTGTCTTTGTTCATAGCCAAATAAAGATAACGTTCAAAACCTGAGATCATAGAATTTCGTCCACAGAGTAATATTTTTTCAATATCCACCTGATTATTTTTTGGTCGACGATTAAACCAGTAACTGTAAAATCGGTCGGTTTCATCTTTGATTGCCCCAATAAAATTCAATAAGGAAGCAAAAACCTCTAAACTATCTTTGGTGTCTTTATACATATATAATTCTTTGATTTTTTGGGCTTCCTCCAAAGAAACTTTCTTCTCACGTCGGATTGTTTCGTCCACAAAAGAACCGCCGATATTAGCACTGGAAGAAAACTCAACCTGCCCCCTCTCTACAATAGAAATAGTGGTTGTTTTATCCTTAATATTTAAAACTATGTACGGTCGGGCATCGTTTTTTGCAACCACCGCTCTAGCCACAGATTTTGACTCTACCTCAAAAGAGATTGGGGTTAGACCAGCCGAAGTTAAACATCTGGTATAGTTTTCCACAAGCTGTGCCGGTGATGCTGAAACACTAATGTTTTTAACAGTACCATCTGGTGAAGTGTCAATAATTTCAAAGTCAAAAATAGCGTCTTTGGTTTGGATTGGAATATTCTCTTCTAAACGAAATTCTATCGCCTGCCGAATTTCAGCTGGTTTACTAAGTTGACCAGGCAATTGCATTTTAAACAGGTAAGATTTATTTTCTGGTAGAGACACTTTAACAAACTCTAGGGAATATTTTTTCTTTAGTTCAGTTAAAATACTAGCCAGTTTTTTTTCTTCTTTAATCTCTCCATCCGAAACAATACCTTCAGTAAGTGGAACAGTGGCAAAATGTCCCAAAGTCAAAACACCAGCTTTGTCTATGAACTCGACAAAACGGACTGCTGAATCAGAAATCTCCAAACCCACGTATGGCATTTCTAAAAAGGTTGGTGGCTGTAAAAAAATGGAACTAAATATTTTTGACATAATCTCTACTATTATAACCCTTTCTTTCTATTTTTCAAAAATTCAAATACTATTGGAATAAAAGAAATGACGATAATTAACAAAATAATTGGAAAAATATACTTATCCACACCTGGAACCAAGCGCCCTAAATAATATCCTGCGAAAACTAAAAGGGTTGTCCAAGCAAAACCCCCAGCCAGATTATAAGTTAAAAATTTGCGATAATGCATCTTCCCCACCCCTGCCAAGATGGGTGTAAAAGTGCGAACAACCGGGACAAACCTGGCCAAGACCAGTGCCTTCGATCCATATTTCTCAAAAAACATTTCTGTCCGAACTAAAAATTCTTTTCTAAAGAAAAAAGATTCTTTTTTGGTAAAAAGCTTTCTTCCCCAACGATATCCAAAAGCGTAACCAACAGAATCACCTAAAACGGCAGCGAGAAAAATACTCACATATAGAGTCACGATTGGAAAATAACCTTGTGAAGCCAATAGACCGGCAGTAAATAATAAAGAGTCACCAGGTAAAAAGAAACCAAAAAATAAACCGGATTCGGCAAAGACTATTCCCAAAATACCCAAGAGTCCTAAACTCTGGATTAAAAACACTGGGTCCAAAAAATGTTTTAGTAATTCAAGCATTTTTAGCGGGCTTTAGCGCCGGATTCAATCTCTTCTCCCATTTTAAACAAGGAAAAAGGTTCAGTTTCGCCGCCAACGGCCAGAATCATTCCATTACTATCATAGCCCCTGATTTTTCGAGGTTCTAAATTAGTTACAAAAGCACAACGAGTTCCAATCAGTTTTTCTGGTTCAGGAAAATAAGCGGAAATACCTGAAACTATTTGACGAACATCTGGTTCACGGACAGGTTCATTTACTACAACTGGCTCTAAAATGACAGGCTTCTCCACTTCTTTTACAACCTCAGATGTCTTAGATTCAACAATTGGCAACGGCTTAAAACCAAAATCAACATTCAAAATCAAAAGTTTATCGGCTCCCTCCATTTTTTGGGCACTAATTATTTTTCCAATCGTAATTTCCACCTTTTTAAATTCGTCGTAGTTAATCATTTTTGTTATTTATTTTTTAAATTCTTTATTCTATCAAGATAGGCTTGCAAAATAATTGAAGCGGCCGAGGCATCGAGCATTTTAGTCTTGCCAAAAATTTTCTCCACTTGTTGACTAGTCATAAACTCCAACTCATACTCCACTGGTAAACCAGTTTCCTGCCACAACTCAATTTTAAACGGTTCTACTTCCTCCATTATTTTATTTGGCTTATTATGATAATCGTTAGACTCACCCATAACAATCACATCCACTTTTTCATCCGTACAAATCTTTTTAATTTTGGCCAGAAGTTTAATATCATTAGGAATTACCTCTCTTGGAAAGGCCATGTCTCCATTTTCGTCAGAAATCGCTATCCCCACCCTTTTTTTACCATAGTCTATGCCTAAATATCTCATATATAATATCCTACCATAATTTTGAAAAAGTAATATAATTAAAGAGTTGGCTATAACTAATAATAATATGAACGATTTTGTAAACACTACACAGACAGGAGTTATCCAAATACCTACCTACGTATTAATAATTGTCATTGTTTGGATATTTTTCTGGAAAATCCTGGCCCTTTGGCGCGCCGCTGAAAAGAAACAAAAAGTCTGGTTTGCTATTTTACTAATAATTAACACTTTGGGTATTTTAGATATTTTTTACTACGCTTATTGGAGTCGCAGAAATCTAGGTTTTAATGGAGCGATTGAAGAATTTAGAAAAGATATGAGTGGGTGGTTTAGAAAAAGCAAAAATAATTAAATGTAAAAATAAAAAACGCTTAAGCGTTTTTTATTTTTACATTTTTCTACTATCATAAGCCCAGTGTAATAAAGCTTGTCTCTGTTTTCTGCGACAACTCCAATCTTGAGATAGGCAATTTAGCTTTATTTGAGCAATGTGTCGTGCAATGGCTCGCCATCTTTTTATTTGTCTCGCATCATCTTCATGCCTTCTACCCATATAATATCGACAATACCACTGGAACCACCCCCGGGGATCATCTTTGTGAAGCCAACCTTTTTTTCTCCAAACGGATAATGACTGACTGGCATTAACTTCAAAAAAATTAAGTTTTGGATCGTGCTTTTCAGAACATAATTTAGCTTTTTTAAACCAAGATGTTGGAAATTCTTTCTTACAGTCTGTCATATATTTTCCACCAAAAACGCCAAGTTCCAACATCTCATTTGGACTAAGCTCTGGCTTAAAACCTGAATCAAAATTTTTACCAATAGGCGCAGTCAAAAAATATACATAGTTTGTTTGCATTTTGTCATTAACTGTAATTTTCTTGGGTTTCATATTTTATATACATATTATAGGACTTATTAGAGGGATATAAAAGGAAGTGAGATTTGGTCACTCTCATGGGTTTTTGTTTCGTCTCAGACTCACAAAAACCTCATTCGCTCGACCCCCACTCGCCGTCACAGGTATTTTCGCTTTGCTCTAATACCTGGCTTCGCGACGGCTCGGTTCGAATCTCGCCTTCTCTCGCAAAAATAAAGTCGCCCAGCATTTTCATGCTGGGTTCCTTATTTTGCGGAGAAGGCGAGATTCGAACTCGCGACCCGGTTGCCCAGGTTCCGGTTTTCA
>CAZOXG010000038.1:0-5535 GCA_964583845.1 uncultured Candidatus Saccharibacteria bacterium | reverse complement strand
ATAAAATATATTGCTATGCTATATTTAAAGTATGAAAAGTGAGAATCTGGAAGTGCTCAAAAATGGTGGGGTGGGGTTGGTATTAACTGACACCATTTTTGGTTTGGTGGGACAAGCCTTAAAACCGGATACCGTCGAAAGACTTTATAGAATAAAAGGACGGGCGGAAAAAAAACCTTTTATTATTTTAATTTCAGATATTAAAGATCTGGGGTTGTTTAATGTAGAGATTACTGAATCTCAGAGAAGTAAGCTTGATTTATGGTGGCCAGGACCAGTTAGTGTTATATTAACCACTGAAATGAATAAATTTAATTATTTACATAGAGGAAATTATACTTTATCTTTTCGTATTCCTGCCAAACCAGAGCTGCTGGATGTAATAAAGGAAGTAGGCCCCTTGGTAGCTCCTAGCGCTAATCCGCAAGGTTTTTTACCGCCACAAACTATTATTGATGCCCGAAGATATTTTGGAAACAGTGTAGATTTTTATGAAGAAACTTCGGATGTTCCCAGTTTAGATCCTTCTACTCTTGTGAAGTTGTCGGGGGATGGTAGCTATGAAGTTTTAAGATCGGGTGGTAATTTTAAGTTGTAATACTTTGGTGTTTTTATGAATAAACAGTGTTATACTAAACGTACAAGATAGATTATAAAAAGTTTTAATTTAACCTATGAATATGAATAAAGAAAAAAAGAAATTGATTATTTGGGCAGGAGTATTAGTTCTTGTTTTGTTGATGGTTTTGTTTGTGTGGATTCTTGCACCAAAACAACCTGAAGTAAAAACCGAGGTAAATAAGGCTTTAACTCAGGAAGAAATGAACCAAATATATAAAGAAATGAGTTCCAAGGCTTCCTCGACTCCTCCTTTGACCGAAAAACAGATGACAGATCTTAAAAAGGAAATGCAACAGAGCGGTGTTGGTCAGAAAGCTCCTCTTACTGATGCCGAGATAGGCAAGATCCTTCAGGAAATGAAAAACAAATAAATATGAAAAAACTGGAAGTGATGGTTACTGGACCGTCGGCAGATTATGAATTGCTTGATAGTGGGGAAGGAGAAAAACTTGAAAGATATGGCAAGGTGGTTTTGTCTCGTCCAGATCCGCAGGCTTTATGGCGTCGGAATTTACCTTTGAGTCAGTGGAAAGAGGCCGATGCTTTCTTTTATCGTAGTGAGGAGAAGTCTGGTTGGAAAGTTAAAATGGGTATGCCTAAAGAATGGATTATAGAGTTAGCAGACTTAAAATTTTTAATAAAACCAACCTCATTTAAGCATACGGGAATTTTTCCAGAACAGGCTACTAATTGGGGGTGGGTCAGGGAGAAAATCAAAAAACAAGACAGACCAATAAAAGTGTTAAACCTTTTTGGTTATACTGGCGGGGCGACTTTGGCCGCCGCCTTAGCTGGGGCGGAAGTGACCCATATTGATGGTTCTAAAACTGTAGTAACTTGGGCTCAAAAAAATGCTGAGATGTCTGGACTTAAAGATAAGCCTATTCGTTGGTTGGTGGATGACGCCCGAGCTTTTGTTCAAAAGGAGATTCGTCGCGGAAATAAATATGATGCGATCATTATGGATCCGCCAGCTTTTGGCCATGGTGCCAAGGAAGAAGTTTGGAAAATTGAGGATGATTTGTTGCCATTATTGGATGCATGTCAGAAAATTCTATCCGATAAACCACTATTCTTTTTGGTAAATGGATATTCGGCAGGGTATTCAGCTGTGGGATATGAAAATGCCTTACAACCAATAGTTAAAACTTTTGGTGGGGAGGTTGAGATAGGAGAACTTACTATAGCAGAAAAGACTGGCCGTTTATTACCGGCGGGAATATTTGCAAGGTGGTCCTCAAATTAGTTTTTAAAACAGGCCGGCAATTTCACTCCTCGAAATTGCCGTCCTGTTTTAGTTAGTTCACAAAAGTGTTATAATCAAAACAAATAACTTAAATAAAATTTATGAAAACAACCTTGCAAAAAACTAATACTTGGCTCAAAAAACATCGATCTTGGTTAATACCAATAGTTATTATCGTTGTAATTATACTTGCTTCTAAATATTTTTTAGGTAATAAAAAACCAGTCTATGAGACAATGAAAATTGAAACAAAAAATCTCCAGGAGGTTGTTAGTGTGACTGGACGTGTTAAAGCCTCAGACGATGCTGATTTGTCTTTTGAGAGAACCGGGAAGGTTTTAGCAATAGTTGTTAAAGTGGGCGACAAGGTACGGGCAGGTGACAAATTAGTCTCTCTAGCTAACGGTGACTTAGTGGCTCAACTTAACCAAGCTCAGGCAGTTACTCAAGGGGCGCAAGCTAAATTAGCTGAACTTCAGGCTGGTAGTCGCCCAGAAGAAATCACTCTTCAAGACTCAACGGTTTCTAAAAATAAGTCAGCTATGACTGAAGCTAATGATTCATTGATTCAAGTTGTGAATGATGTTTATTCCAAGGTAGATGACGCTGTTCGTGGAAAAATAGATGCCCTTTTCCTTAATCCGAAAAGTCAGAATCCGAAGATAAATTTTATAACCGATTTTTCAGTACAGATAAAACTCGAGAATGAGAGATTGGCTGTGGAAAATAAAATCGGTGAGGCTGAGTTAAGATTGTTGGAGATAAAAAATGGTTCAAGTATTACTTTAGATCAAGTTAAAGTTTTTAGTGATTTGCTCTTAATAGCCAAGACTTTTTCAGATGACATTGCTTTAGCTGTAAATGGTTTAACCGCTAATAATAGTTTGTCTCAATTTTCAATTGATTCATGGAAAGCTGGCGTGGCTAGTTCACGTTCTACAATAAGTTTAGGTATTACAAGTTTGCAGGCTTCAACTGAAAAGTTTCAATCCACCCAGGATTCTCTGAAGGTGGAAACTGATCGTTTGAATTTGATTAAAGCTGGTCCAACTACTGAACAAGTGGCAGCTCAACAAGCGGTAGTGGCTCAGGCCAAGGCTAGTGAACAGAATCTAGAAGTACAATTAACAAAATATACTTTACGTTCACCAATTGATGGAATCGTTACAAGACAAGATACCAAGTTGGGGGAGACTTTAAATGCCGGTCAGATAGTGGCTTCGGTCATGTCTATCGGACGCTATGAAATGGAAGCTTTTGTGCCAGAGGCAGATATTGCCAAGGTCAAGGTGGGGAATAAAGCTAATGTAACTTTGGATGCTTACGGTTCAGATAATTTCTTTCCAGCCGAAGTTTATCAGATTGACCCAGCCGAGACTGTGATTGAAGGCGTGGCAACCTATCGGGTACGTTTGCGTTTTATCCAAGAAGATATTCGTATTAAATCCGGTATGACCGCTAATATTGATTTGATTACCAAAGAAGTTTCCCAGGTGATCGCTATTCCGGCGAGAGTTGTAGTTAGCTTTGCAGGAGAAAAAACCGTCAAAGTTTTGGTTGATAATAAACCAATAGAAAGAAAGGTGATCTTGGGTGTTAAAGGATCTGATGGAATGGTAGAAGTTTTGTCTGGTTTGAAAGTTGGGGAGAGTGTGATTACCGTCGAAAAATAATTATGGAAAACGTTATCGAAATCGAAAATCTTAAGAAAACCTTTAGTAATGAGGGTGTGGAAACTCACGCTTTGAGAGGGGTGTCTTTTTCAATCAGAAAAGGGGAGTTTGTGGCAGTGATGGGACCATCCGGTTCTGGTAAGTCAACTTTGTTGCAAATACTTGGCTTGTTGGATGATTATACGCACGGTAAATATGTTTTGGCAGGTAAGAATATCAAAGATTATAATCAGAATGAAATCGCTAAAATTCGTAATGAAAAAATGGGTTTTGTTTTTCAAGCTTTTAATCTCTTGCCGAAATCTACAGTTTTGGACAATGTTAAATTACCTTTATTGTATTCCAATAAATCAGAAAAAGAATGGGAATATTTAGCTAAAGCGGCAATAATCGCTGTTGGATTGGAACACCGAATGTTCCATGAAGCCAATCAATTATCAGGTGGAGAAAAACAACGAGTGGCGATTGCCAGAGCTTTGGTAAATAATCCCGAAGTTATTTTTGCCGATGAACCAACCGGAAATTTGGATTCCAAATCTGGTCAGGCGGTTATTGAAATAATTCAGAAATTAAATAAGGAAATGGGACACACTATTATTTTGATTACGCACGAAACTTACACCGCGGAGTATGCCGAAAGAATTATTCGTTTACACGACGGAGAAGTAGAGAGTGATAAGAGGGTGAGTAATAGACGAGTTGATGGTAAAGACTTCATTAAATAATTTTCGTATATATGAAACTAAAATATAGTATAAAAACAGCTACCAGCGGTCTTAAAACTCACAAGTCTCGATCAGCCTTAACGATTCTAGGAATAGTTATTGGTATTTCTTCGATTATTTTAATTATGTCTTTGGGGGCGGGGGCTAAGAATCTTATAGTTAGTCAAATCCAGGGAATGGGAGCCAAAACTATATCCATTATTCCTGGTAAGGAACCAGGCGGACCAAGCGATATAGCCGCACTTTTTTCTGATTCATTGAAGGAGAGAGAGTTACAAGCTCTACAGAAAAAAACCAATGTTCCGAACGCTCAATATATAATGCCTGTGGTTATGGGGGCAAGCACGGCGGTGTATCAAAATGAAACCTATAAACTATCGGTCTTTGGCGGTGGGGAAATGTTGTTTACTATTTTTGATTTAAAAGCTGATAAAGGTTTTTTCTATACTGATGAAGATGTGAAAAGTAAAAACACCGTTGTGGTTTTGGGTTATAAAGCCAAGGATAAATTGTTCGGTGCAGAGGATGCTGTGGGTAAAAAAGTCAGAATCAAAAATACCACTTTTAAAGTTATTGGAGTATTGCCAGAAAAGGGCTCATCTTCTTTTATTAGTTTTGATGAAGCTGCGATTTTACCGTATTCTACTGCTCAGCAATACATACTCGGGACAAAATATTTTAGTCGTATTATTGTAGAAGCAGATTCAGAAAATAACTTAGCTCAAACTTCAAATGATATTAGAACAACCTTGAGAGATTTGCACAATATTACCGATCCAACCAAAGATGATTTCTACGTTTCTACTCCAACAGAAGTAGCTGATAAATTGTCGGCAATATTTAATACTCTAACTATTTTTCTCGCAGCAGTCGCTGCCATATCCTTGATTGTCGGTGGTGTTGGTATTATGAATATTATGTTGGTCTCGGTGACAGAACGTACAAAAGAAATTGGATTAAGAAAAGCCCTAGGGGCGACAAACGCCAATATCTTAACTCAGTTTTTGTTGGAAGCCGTAATTTTAACTGGAGTAGGGGGGGTAATAGGAATTATTCTTGGGTCGGTTCTGGCAATAATTTCTTCAGACTTAATTACGAGATTTGCTGGATTGGATTGGCAGTACAGTTTTCCATTTGGAGCTGCTATTCTCGGTATTGTGGTTTCGAGTTTGATAGGGTTAATATTTGGTATCTATCCAGCGAGACAAGCAGCGAAGAAGAGTCCGATGGAAGCGTTGAGGTATGAGTAGGGGATTAGTATATGTATAAA
>CAZOXG010000037.1:0-5787 GCA_964583845.1 uncultured Candidatus Saccharibacteria bacterium | reverse complement strand
CTACTACCATCTCTGGCGGTAGTGTCACTGCGACAACTACTGCTACAACGACTGAACCTCTAAGTGGAGCCGCTACGACTACCACTGAGGTAATCACTAAACCAATCGTCACCGGTTCTAATCCAGTCTCTACTCCAGTAGTAGAAGCAGTACCAACTGTCTCTATTACTACTTACGTAGTCGCTCCAACATCTCCATACCTCACAGGTTTCATCAAAGAAGGGGGAGTGAATGATCCCGAACAAGTGAAACGTCTCCAGGTGTTTCTCAATACCTTTGAAGGGACTAATCTAATTGTTGATGGTATCTACAAACAAGTTGATGTTATAGCGGTCAAAGCTTTCCAGTTGAAATACTCTGATTACATTCTAGGTTACTGGAAGATTACCGAACCAACGGGTTATGTTTATACTAGAACCTGGGGAATGATTAATGAGATTTATGGGGAGTGGGTGAGGGGGAATTCTTAAATAACAAAGCCAGCAATTTCGCAGAGTGAAATTGCTGGCTTTTTATTTGTTAAAATTATTTCTGATTTTCTAGCCATTCGAAAACTTTTTCGTTGGTCATGGTCATTAAGACATAAGCGCGAACGCGATCTTCTTTGGCTTCTTTGTAATAAGCGAGAAGATTTTTAATCTCAGCTTCCATTTTTTCAGCTTCTGGTTCAATCTTTTCTGTGTCGGCAATCTTGTTCAAGATGAGCTGTAATTTAGCGCGTTTTTCGGCATCGGTAGTCCATTCTTTGCGCAAATCTTCCAATTTTTTACCCAAGTGTTTTAGATAATCTTCAGTCTTCATGCCATAGCGACTGATATCGTCTTGGAATTGAGCCTGCATTTTATCCAATTCAATTTCAATCAAGACTTGAGGTAATTCAATCTCTGAATTTTTGATTATATCTTCGATAATAGCTAAGCGATTTTTTTCTTTTTCACGCAATTCTTTTTCTTTCAGAATTGTTTCCTTAACCTTAACTTTAAAATCTTCTATGTCTTTGAAGTCTCCAAGTTTTTTTAGCAACTCTTCATTAAGCTCGGGAAGAGGAAGTTCTTCACCTTCTTTGTGCTCCTCGCCCTCGGCATGAGTGTGAAAATGTTGAGCATAAGTTTGACGAATTTTCAAAATTCCATCTTCAATTTCTTGTTCAGTCGCCTCAAAACTAGCTGATCTTTTGGCGTTCCAGCCAGAAGCGGTTTTTTGATAATCACAAAGTTTGATTTCTGGTAAGAGGATGAGTCTGACTTTGAATTCAACAGGTGAGTCTATAGCGATTTTAGTGATTGAAACTTGAGGCTGGCCTAAATATTGGTATTTACCTTCTTCTATAATGGTAGCAACTGCACCTTGCAAAGCCATTTCAGCCGCCTCTTCAATAATAGCTAGCTCACCAATTTTACTGACGATAATATTTTCTGGTACGTGACCAACTCTAAAACCAGGGAGATTTAAACCCTTTTGGATTTGAGCGATGGCCTCATTACGTTTAGCAGCGACCGCTTCATAGGCGAGTTCCGCCTCGATTTCCAACTCGGAGTTTTTAAGCTTATTTGTTTTGTTTATTTTGTGTGACATAGCCCACAGTCTAATAGGGAACACGTTTTTTGTCCAGTATTTAAAATAAAAAACGGGAAGGTAAATGTACCTTCCCGCGGACAGCCTTTCACTGTCTATTGGTTTTTATTTCTTCTTTCGGAGCTTTATGAGTTCTTGGAGTTCCTCTGGCGTCATGTTCTCCACCTCGGCCTTGGCGTTTTTGACGCTGGACTCAGCTTGAACTTTTTGCTGCCGCTCGGTAACTGTTTGCCTCAGAGTTTTTTGGTTCTCAGATTCCTTGAGTATAACACTCAAGTTGTCAAAGTTAATCAAGGGGAAGACATCCTCGGTGGAATCGCAGTAGCCAATTCTCACCAGATCGCCCTCTCTGGTAATTCGGAGTTTTTCCGAAACATCAAAACCTGAGAATAAGTGCGGAACATTTTCCAGGTAAATGAAGTAGGTTGTCTCCCCACCACGCACTTCCTGGACGAATCGTCCGACCTTGCCTTGGACGGTCTTAATTTCGCGTTCCTTTTCAGGAGCGATTTTCTGACCACTTTGGACAAAGGTCTTTTGATATTGCCTTAAAGCACTCTCGATGTCGTCTCCGACCGCGAGTTGCATATTGGCGACATCAACCATCGCCACACCTTGGAAACTGTGATTTGTTCCTAGAATCGGAACAATCGCGGTTCTCGCCCCGTAGATATTGTAGAGTTGGCAACCGCTGCCGTGAAGTTTGCGGTATTCAACCTTACTATCCACAAGCTTGATGATGGCTTCTTCGGTGCCACCTGACACATGATACTGGACACTTTTACCTGTCCGGGTGTTTGTGTAAATTAGACCGACGACTGAAGTGTCGTTTTCGTTGATGGAAGTTATGCCAGTTACCCAGCAAGGACTACCATCGGAGGTGAAGGCAATACTCGGCTTTTCAGCTTCATACATGTCCTTCTTGCCCCACCAGCTATTGATCCAACCGCCAACGAATTTACCACGGTATTGGATGTAATCCTCAACCAGATCTCTCGGGAAAACCCGATCAACCCAAGCGGGGAATTTGCCAATCTCGTAGAACTCGTCGGCACCAGTCTCTGGGTCCAGGGTGATAACACCCTTGACTACTTCGCCGTTCCAGCCAATGGTCGGTTCGGTGGCAGTAACTGTCCACCAAGCTTTGCCGTTTTCATCGATCTCAAAAGTGTAATCACGGAGGATATAGTTTTTGTACTTCCCCCACAATTTTCTTTCGAGGTTGTCGCCGAAGAAGGCACTTTCCATAAACCGGAACTTCCGGTCCATTTTCATGACGACCGGATGCTTCGGATCCTCACCGTGCACCATAACGAAACCTGGAGAGGCTTTGGAAGCTGTCCAAGCACTGAAGGACTTATACTCCAGTGGGGCAACATACCACAGCTCGCCATTAATGGTCTGCAGGGTGAGATGTCCCACCTCAAACTGGCTACCGACAACACCGGGAATTTCCCCAAGCTGTTTTGTTGCCAAATATTTGGCCAGCTCAGGTGGGACAAGACGAACGTGTTTCGGATCCTTGGGCTGAATATCTTGCGTCCACTCGCGTTTTTCAACTTCGCCGAGTAAGGCCGAATATTCAGCTTGGCGGAAACACCCAGATTGTCCACACCCGCGTCCAACAAAGGCACAAATGCCCAAGATTGGAATCAGTAACCAAGGGCTACTCCAATTAAACTCGTCGGTTTCGTATCGCCCGTAACGATCACAATCAAAGGCTGAAGCGATACCGGAGATTATCCACATTAATAACACTGATGTTCCACACCCGCCAAAGAATGGCGTGGCAAGGGTTGGGTTGTTGGCATAGATTGCCCACCAGGACAGAAGAAAGCCGGCGAGACCAATGCCGACCGCACGTTTGGGTTTGGTAACACAGGGAATGACACCGATGACAGACACTAGTAAGGCCAGAAGAAACGCATTCATGTTAGCTCTCCTTTACAAGTTGCAATTTATCTTCAGAAACGCCTGAAGATTTCGTTGTTAATAATAGCATAAAATAGTAATAATGTCAAAGAGATTTGAGCATCTCTTTTAGTGCGTAAAATATGTCAAATAAAAACCGCCAGACTTATACGTTTGGCAGTTTTGTACAATTGCATTTACCTTCTACTTAATGGCAGTTTCATCTAATCCTGCAGTTGTGTCTATAGCGCTAAGATCGGACTCAATAGTGTTAAGATTATCAACGACTTGGATTGGTGTTTCAACTTGCTCAGTTTTTGGAGCATTAACCACCTTTTCTACTTTAGAACCGTAGAAATATACACCACCGATAATTAGGAGGAGAACCACGATAATGATACCAATTGAAGTACCCATCGTGCCTTTTTGTGTTTCTTCGTTCATAGTTTTTTATTTATTTAATAATTATTATTTATCGCTGGGTAGTTGTCGCTGTAGTAGTGGCGGTCGCGGTGTTCTTACCAGCCTCATTCTTTATAGCACTCAAGACTTTAACTAGGGAATTGTGAGCATCTTTGACGGTCTTTTTTACAATTTCACTTTTAGCACGAATGTCTTTCATTACAGCCTGACGATTTTGAGCCGTAATTTTTTGACTATCAATATAGGTAATTAAACTAGCTAGACTGGTAGAAGCAGTGGTAATTTTTGTTTGAGCGTCTGCCAAAGCTGTCTTGGAAGTGGTCATAACATCACCCTTGGTTTCAAACTTTGAAATCTGAGTATTAATACGAGTAACTAAAATGTTTAATTGATCAATAGAACGTGAGAAATTTATGGTCGCAACTTCACTAGCTTTTTTCATGACTTTCTCGGCAGTATCATTACGTTTTTCTTGTTTTTGTTCTACCTTTTCTGTGGTGGAAGCCAAACGTGCTTTTAGTTCTTCACCTCGAGCTTCGTTTTTATCAATTTTATTTTTAATTGCTTCAACTCTTTTCTCACCGTAAAGAGTCGGGGTAGGGGTAGCGGTATCAGCAAAGACCGCCTGCAATGGTAGAACGATAGTCAGTGAAAGAGCTATAACCGAAAGAATAGACATTTTTTTCATATATTTTTGTTTTATTGTTAAAATTATTAAATAACCTTTAGGACTGTATTATATCACTAATGAACCTTGCTGTTAAATTGTTATTATTTTTGCTAAACTTGTTCTAGTTGGTTATATACTGACAATAATTTATGAAACTAGAGTTGTTTAAAAAATGGCGCTTTGTAACTATATTTTCGTTCTTGGCAATTGGTATTTGCTCGATTTTTCTAGTTGCACCAGTTTCAGCTCAGACTAATAACTTTGAAAAGCTTTTTTACATTGTAGATGGAAAGGCTGGATTGGAAAGTTTTAAAAACAATGTTAAGTCAATAGATGTCATTGCGCCACAATCCTATAGAATAACTGTAAATTTAAAAACTTTTGGATTCGTACCGGCGGGCATAATAAAAGTGGCCACTGAAAACAATATTAAAATAATGCCACTGGTGACGAATGCTGATTTTAGCCAGGCTATTATTCATAAAATGTTAGTGGCTCCTCCAGCAACCCAAAATAGGATAATTAATTTTTTTATTAGTGAAGCACAGAAAAATAATTTCATTGGCTGGCAATTTGATTTTGAGCATATAAATTATAAAGACCGAGAACTATATAGTAAATTTGTAGAAAAAACCTCTGTGGCTTTTAAGAAAAAAAAATTGATTTTAAGTATTGCTGCGGTGATGAGAACGGATGACAAAATAACTGATTTTTATAAAAACTGGAGTGGCGCTTTCGATTATGAAAGATTGGCCAAATCTGTCGATTTTATTAGTGTGATGACTTATGATGACCCAAATTCTAAGGGTCCAGTGGCTTCTATTCCATACATAACCGCCGTAACTGAATATCTAAAAGTTAAAAAGGTACCTAATGAAAAGATATCTCTTGGTGTACCTTTTTACTATTGGGGTTGGTCTGAAGCTTCTAAGAAAAAAGTTAATTTAGGAGGCGGTTTTCCTCAGCTGCAATATTTACGTGATAATTTTAAAACAGTTGAGGGCTTTGACGAAGGACTACAAGCTTCATTTTTAAAATATTCTTTTAACAATAAAAAATATATTGTTTGGCACGATGATCAAAAAAGCATGGCGAGTAAGCTAGATTTAATGGAAAAGAATGGTTATCGAGGTTTCTCAGCATGGGTGTTGGGTAAAGAAAATCCGGAAGTATGGAGGGCGATAGATAGTATATAGTATATTGTATGC
>CAZOXG010000036.1:0-6643 GCA_964583845.1 uncultured Candidatus Saccharibacteria bacterium | reverse complement strand
AGTCGTAACAAGGCACGGGTAGCGGAAGCTGCTCGTGGATTAATTCAATTTGAAATCGTTTTTATTGAGCCTTCGGGCCAATCTAAACTTATCGAGTCGATTTTCAATGCCTCAATTGAGCATTGAAAGAGTGTTGATCTCAGTACTTTAAAGAGAGATCTTCTGTTGTCTAAGACAACAAGAAACGGAACAAAAGAAATTATGTTATTCCCAAAAACCCGCCTAATGGCGGGTTTTTGTATGTTTAAAATTTTGTTTGTGGTATATGATAATAGCTGTTGTGTGGGTAGGAATATTTTAACAAATATTATAACGCCTCTTTACAATGATATGTGCTCGTGTTAGGGTCTAGAAGAAGTTGATCTGTTCCCTGACAATAAGGTTCTAAACAGTGCTCAAAAACTGGAGGTATGCCATGATCAGAACCCAAGCCAAATTTGAAACTCCCTTTGTCGTTATTGGCTACTTATTGCTCTTGTCTCTATTAACGGTGATGATTCTCAGTATTAAATTTCACTTGTTTAGTGGGTCGTGGGTGTTTCTTGCCATTGTTATTTTTCTTGTTCTGATCTTGCTGTTTCATTTAATTAAAGAGGGAATAAAGTCTGATTGTTACGGTACTAGACATCTTAAGGTTGGTGAATACTTCATCGCTTCATATCATGGGGAGTTGTTTGGTGGTTCGTCTCAGCCAACACGCTACTGCGGTAATCTTTATTATTGCAGGAATTGTGTGAATACATACATTTTTCCAACAGGAAGTATTGTTGTTTCTTTTTCTCGATCAGTTAATTTAACTGGACTTCCTAAAGAAGTTAATTTCAGCCTCAGTTTTTTGGTAGAGCATCCATCGCTTGTTATTAAAAATGGTTTGTCTTACACGTCAGCCAAAGTGATTGTGGAAGCCAGTGATCATACTTTGGAGAAACGTGTGCTGGAACTCTTTAAGGTAGTTCATAATCATGTTTCAGATGAAATTGTGGACAAGACCTGTCTTAGTGTGAGTAAGGGTGATACTGCTGAGCGGGATAAACTGTTGGGGGAACTCAAACAGTCCATGCAAAAGCAATTTGACCTTAACAACCTTGGTTGCAAGGTGGATTCAGTTACAATGTCCTTGTGAAAAAGGACCACTTGGCCGCGAAGCAATTCGCGGTTTTTTTTAATGTTTGAAGTGATAGAAGGAGGAGAAGTCTGAATTATATAAACTTGACAAATAGTATCAACTATGCTATACTTTAGTTAGTAAATTTAAGGTCAAATGACCTTTTAAATATAGTACAAACACAAACAAAAGAGGTGTACCATGTCGCAGAAAATCATTGTTATTCGCACAGCGGAGCCTGTTACCGAAGCAAAGCCGACGATGACAATCGGAATTGTTCTCGAAAGAGCAATGATTACTGTCATTGCGTCAGCCATCTTTTGGCCGTTGGTCGCCATTTTCATTCGTCTTTCCGCCTAAGCGGGTAAGACGGATGAAAACAAAGCCGCTGGACTCATTTCTTTGAGCAGCGGTTTTCATTTGACATTAAAATTTAAATGTGATACTTTGGTTTTGGAGTTCCAAACTTGATTTCGGAGGTGAACCATGAATCAGCTTGATTATCAGAGAAAGATCCAGGCTAACCTGGAGCGATATCGCATCGATATCGGCAAAGAGCGTCGGAAGCAAAAGATGGTTGAGCATTGGATTGGCAGAGTGCCACTTATCCTCACGCTGATCTTTCTTTCGGTGCTCGTAATCTTTGCCGTGAACCGCTACAACGAGATCAAGGCTGTCAAAACGGCCGAGATCCGTGCAGCGGCCAAGGCAGAGCTGACCAAAGTTCGTTGTGAGCAGGGCATTGAAAAATATCGCGAAATGGTCTTAAAGATGGCCATACGCGATGTCAAAAAACAAATGCGTTGCCGTGGATGTAAAGCTGATCGCTCAACTTTCTCGGCGGTGGAAGAGAAGTACGATGTACTCTTTGAACAGATGTTCAAGGGAAGTATTGCCAATATTTTGCCCGCCAACGCGGACAAGATTTGGAAGGATAGTTGGGAGAAATCCTGATTCCTCATTGTGCCGGCCGGTGGAGTTTATCCACCGGCCATTTTTGTTGCCTTTTTGTCTATTTTCTGCTATATTTTTGAAGTCTGAATTGTATTTTTTGTGGGCGTATAGTCTGCCTGCGCAGACAGGCTCAGGTGGTAGTTCATTAAAAATAGATATAAGTAATTAACAAAGTGGGCGTATAGCTCAGGTGGTTAGAGCGCGTCACTGATAATGACGAGGTCCCAAGTTCAACTCTTGGTACGCCCACTTTGTTCGGTACAAATGATTCTATTTTTAATGATAGAGCGGAAAAACTGTCCACCCGGACAGTTTTTCCTAATAATGACTTTGGTCCCAAGTTCAACTCTTGGTGCGCCCACAAAGAATGTAATTTATACGCCTGATGTAGGCGTTTTTATATGTTGTCTTTTTGTTATAAAAACTTTATAATAGACGACATAAAAACATTAAGAATTTCAAATCAGGTACTCTTTTGGTACTTCGCAGTTGTTTCTGCACTTAACATTTTATTCGTTTCTTTGATGACAATATCTAGTTTATATCCTGAAACTATGCAGAGTCTATTGCAGTGGTTAGGACAGTTTAATACCATGAACTTCTTGTTCACTTTCAGTACAAATGCTCCTTTAGCTGTCTACGCTTTGCTAGCAATTATTTACGGAGTTTTGTTGGTATTGAAGAAAAAGAATTTCAATCTATTTAGTACCTCTCTAGCTCTTGGTGTGGTAGGTGGTTTGTCATATTGGATTTTAATCTATACTGTTTTAAAGGGTATTAAGGTTGAAGGAACTTTGTCAATTCTTACTTTTATAATTTTAAATTACATTGTGCCTGTCGCGGCTATTGTGACAGGAATTATTGCTATCATTAAGGAAGTTAACGTCTTGCAGAGTGTTGATGGAGAAGATATTTCACTACCAATAAAAATTAGTGGCAAAGCTTCAATGATGATCCGAAGAATTCTAAAAATAAAATAATTTATAAAGGCTGGCCACCGAAGGTGACCGGCCTTTTGCTTTGAAAACGCGCCCAGTTTTTTACTGGCAAAATGTCCTTTTTTATGATAGAATGCCTGCCGTACTCATTAATAATTAAAAAGTAGAAAATAATTAAATATGTCTCAAATTTCAAAGAAAACAAAGATTGTCTGTACTATTGGTCCAGCAACTGAAAGCGAGGAAGTGCTTACTAAGCTCGTGATGGCTGGTATGAATGTTATGCGTTTAAACTTCTCTCATGGAGATTTTGTTGAACACCAGAATCGTGTAAATAATATTAAAAAAGTTCAAGAAAAACTTGGTCAACCTGTGGCGGTTTTACAGGACTTGGCAGGTCCAAAGATTCGTATTGGTAAATTTGAAAAAGGACTGACTGTTTTGAAAGAAGGGGCTTTCTTCACTTTGACTACCAAAGACATTGTCGGTACTGACGAGAAGGTTAGTATTAACTATCCAACTTTCGCTAAAGAGATTAAGGTGGGCGACGCTGTTCTTTTACATGACGGTAAGAAAAAATTAGAAGTTGTTGATATCAAAGGTGATGAAGTTAAGTGTAAGGTTATTGTTGGTGGTGAAATCAAAGATCGTCGCGGAGTAAACTTGCCAGATACCGATTTAACTATCAGTGCTTTGACTGCCAAAGATATGATTGACTTGGAATTTGGTGTTAAAAATAAAGTTGATTTTTACGCTTTATCATTCGTACGTCGCCCAGAAGATATTACCGAATTGCGTGAGATTTTGAAAAAGAAAAAGAGTGATGCACACATTATTGCAAAGATTGAGACTCCACAAGCGGTTGCCAATTTTGATAAAATCTTGGAGTTAGTAGATGGTATTATGGTAGCTCGTGGTGACTTGGCTATCGAGATTCCAGCTGAGAATGTACCGTCAGTTCAGAAAATGATTATCAAGAAGTGTAATGTAGCCGGTAAACCGGTTATTACCGCTACTCAGATGTTGGAATCAATGATTAATTCTCCCGTTCCAACTCGTGCGGAAGTTTCTGACGTAGCTAATGCTATTTTAGACGGTACTGACGCGATCATGCTTTCTGAAGAAACTACCCTTGGTCAATTTCCAGTTAAAGCTGTTGAAGTTATGACAAAGGTGGCTCAGAAAATTGAAGGAGATTACTTGCATCGCGAATTGTCTATGAAGCGTAAGTTTGAAAACAATCCAGACGGGATTGCGGAATCAATTACTAATGAAGCCGTTGATGTAGCGGATAATGTTGAGGCTAAAAAAATTGTTGTCCTTACTAACTCTGGTTATACTGCGCGTATGATTTCTCGTCTAAAACCAGTTCAACCGATTTTGGCTTTAACTCCAAACGCTCGCACATATCGTAAATTAGTTTTGAGTTCTGGAGTTCAACCTATTTTGATTGAAAAGTTCAGTACTTTAACTGAAGTCTTGGCTCTAACTCGATCTTATTTACTGAAGAGTAAGAAGACCGTAAAAGGGGACAATGTCGTGGTTGTCGCTGGTATGCCATTTGGTAAATCCATCGCTACCAATATGATTTTGGTTGAGACTATCTAAAAAGTATTTATTATTTAAAACACCGGACCCTTGGGTTCGGTGTTTTAGTTTTGCACTTAGCTTTTTGCCTCGTAATTTGTATAATACGTATAAGACAATTAAAGAACCAAAATGAATAATTACAAAGACTATTTCAAGGGCAAGAATGTAACCATGATAGGTTTAGGTTTATTAGGACGCGGGCTTAATGACGCCAAGTTTTTAGCTGAAGCTGGGGTAGATTTGACTGTAACCGATTTGAAGAAAGCCAAAGATTTAGCTACCACCTTAAAAAAACTAGAAAAGTTTAAGAATATAAAATATGTTTTAGGTGAACACCGTCTGGAAGATTTTGCCAATAAAGATTTTATTTTGAAGGCTGCCGGTGTGCCACTGAATTCACCTTACATCACTGAAGCAATAAAAAATAATATTCCAGTTGAGATGGATGAGTCTTTATTTACAAAGTTATGCCGAGAGCTTTATGGAAATTCTGTCTTGGTTGTGGGGGTAACCGGGACGAGAGGCAAGACCACCACGACGTATATGATTTACGAATTACTGAAAAGTGAATTCGGTAATCATGTGCACCTCGGTGGCAATATAAAAGGTTTGGCAACTTTACCATTAATCAAAAAAGTTCAACCGGGAGATATTGTAGTCATGGAGTTGTCATCTTGGCAGTTACAAGGTTTTGGTTCAGCCGGTATTTCTCCAGAGATTTCTGTTTTTACAAACTTTCTGCCAGATCATTTGAATTATTATATGACTGATGGCGCTAGTGAGACAGTCGGCATGCAAAGATATTTTGATGATAAAGCCAAGATTTTTTCCAATCAAACGGACGAGAATTTTTTAATACTTGGTGACGGCATAAAAAAAGTTATTACTGAAAGATATTTCGGTAAACCTTTGGCTCAAGTATTATTGCCGAAAATTTCTGAATTTGAAACTTGGAAACCAAAGATTCCCGGCGAGCACAATTTGTGGCATATGGCGCAAGCTGTCGAAGTTGGTAGAATTTTCGGTATAAACGAAAAGAAGATTAAAAAAGTTTTAGAAAACTTTGGTGGGGTGGAGGGACGCATGGAATTTTTAGGTTTAGTTCGAGGTGTTGAATTTTATAATGATACGACGGCGACTACACCCGAAGCGTTAGAAGTAGCCTTAAGATCATTAAAAGATCACGTTAAAGGTAAAGGTAAGCTTATTACTATTTCTGGTGGGGCAGATAAGAAATTGGATAATCAACAGGCTGCTAAACACATTATTAAATATGCGGATTATGCTTTTCTGCTGGCCGGCACAGGGACAGAAACGATTAAGGAAGCTGTGCTGAAAAAGTTTGGAGATAAGTCTTGTGTTTATGATAGTTTAAAAACGGCGGTGACTAAAGCATTATTGGTAGCCAAGAAAGGTGACGTGATTGTTTTAAGTCCCGGGTTCGCTTCTTTTGGCATGTTCAAGAACGAATTTGATCGAGGTGAGCAGTTTGTGAAGTTGGTTAAAAAGTTTAAATAACCTCTTTCTGTCATTCCTGCGAAAGCAGGAATCCAGGATTTAGTATTAAGACTTATTAAGATTCCTGGATCCCCGCATGCGCGAGGATGACATACAAAAAACAATGAAAAAAATATTTATTAAAACATTTTGGGCTATTGTTAATCCATCTAGAAAAATATATTGGTTTATTTTTAGACCAAAAACCAGAGGTGTAAAATGTATTATTAAACATCAGGATAAGATTCTTTTTGTTAAAATTGGATATGCTCACAAAGGGTGGACTTTGCCTGGCGGGGGAGTCGGACGTAAAGAAACCTGGGAACAGGCAGTTAGAAGAGAAGTTTTAGAAGAAGTAGGGATATCTGTAAATGAAGTGACAGAAGTTGGTCAATTTACAAATAATAAAGAATATAAAGTAGACACGGTAAAATGTTTTTTAGCTGAAGTTTCCGACGAAAAATATAAAATAGATAATTTTGAAATAGTTGAAGGTAAGTGGTGTAAGTTAAATGAAGCGCCTGAGCCGCACAAGCCGAGATTAATTGAAATATTATCC
>CAZOXG010000035.1:0-7425 GCA_964583845.1 uncultured Candidatus Saccharibacteria bacterium | reverse complement strand
ACTGTTTCAAACTTGTTAATCATTAGTTTCTTAACGGTTTTTAACAGTGGATTCCAAAACTTTTTACCAACCAAGATTATTGGAACTTGAGGGATTTTTTTTGTTTGGACAAGGGTAGCGATTTCAAAAAATTCATCCATAGTTCCAAAGCCACCTGGAAAATATACATAAGCTTCGGCTGAATAGGTCAAGGCAACTTTGCGGGTGAAGAAGTAGTGAAAGCTCCTAAAGTCTGACATATATGGGTTATTGCTCTGTTCGTGAGGCAATTGAATGGTATAACCGATTGAATCACCACCAACCTCTTTTGCACCTCGATTAGCTGCTTCCATGATACCTGGACCACCACCTGAGACCACTGTGTAGTTTATTTCGGTAGCAATTTTGGCTGCTAATTTTCTGGCAATATCATAATATTTATCTCCTTCCTCAAAACGAGCAGAGCCAAAAAAAGTAACTGATTTTGGATGGGAAGCAATTAAATTAAAACCATGCTTAAATTCATCATGAATCTTGTGAATTTTCTCGTTGATTAATGACTGTGCCTCATCAACACTTAAGGGTGGCGTGCTGTGAAAATATTCTTTTCGTCGATCTATGTTTCTCTTTGTTTCTGACATATTATTTAATTATTATTTATGAAGTTTAACATGTAGAAATAAAATGTGCTATACTAGATCGGTTAAAAGTAATTTTATTAACTTATGCCCCCAGCAAAAAATCATATAAACTTAAGTTTAGCTGTTATTTCAGCTTCATTGGTAGCGATTGCGTTATTTATAGGACTTGGAAAACTTTTGGCAACAACCTCCAGTCAAATCAAAGTTGCAAATTCGGATGAATTTTCTACTATAGTTGATAGTGCCAATCTTCAGGCGAGTGCCACCTTTGAAGATAAAACAAATACAAATTTAAATAATAACAATAATAATATGCAAAGAGAGAATTCAGAATTAAAAGTTGACGATGTTAAAATCGGTACGGGTAGAGAGGCTGTAAATGGAAAAGTTGTCACGGTAAATTACACTGGCACGCTAGTTGATGGAACAGTTTTTGATTCATCATTAAAACCGGGTCGTACACCTTTTGATTTTATGCTCGGCCGCGGAATGGTTATTAGAGGTTGGGAATTGGGTGTAGCTGGCATGAAAGTTGGTGGTAAAAGAAAACTTACAATCGGACCCGACCTCGCTTATGGGTCGGCCGGGGCTGGTGGAGTTATTCCACCTAACGCAACTCTTGTTTTCGAAGTTGAACTCTTGAAAGTTTCCGAGGAGTAGAGATTAAACCAGTAGTTGATAAAACTACTGGTTTTTGATTTTATACTATTAAAATGTTAATGTGTTTTTAATGTCTATTAAATTTGAAATAAATAAAAAAATAGAAGGTAAGTTGGGTCGAGCTGGTACACTTACCACTCCTCACGGTGAAATCTCGACACCGGCTTTTGTTGTAGTGGGTACTAAAGCAACTGTAAAATCTCTTAATCCCGATCAGGTGAAAGAAGCTGGGGCTCAGGTTGTTTTGGCGAATACGTATCATCTGTTTCTTCAACCTGGTGATGAAGTAGTAAAGAAGTTGGGTGGTCTTCATAAAATGATGAACTGGTCTGGACCAACTATGACTGACTCTGGTGGTTTTCAAGTATTTTCTCTTGGCGCCGCCTATGGTAAAGGAATTTCTAAGGTTGTAAAAGCTGTTGATCCAAATATGTTATTACCCGAGCGTTTTGATGATTCTGACGCACCTCGTTTGGCTAAAATCGGCCAGGACGGTGTATCATTCAAATCACACCTCGATGGTTCTATGCACTACATAACTCCAGAGAAGTCTATTCAGATTCAGCATAACCTTGGAGCTGATATGATTTTTGCTTTCGATGAATGCACTTCTCCTACAGAGGATTTACGTTATCAGGAGGAAGCGTTAGAGAGAACCCATCGTTGGGCCAAGCGTTGTTTGGAGGAACATATTAAATTAAATATTGAAAATAAAGTATCTTTATTCGGTATTGTTCAGGGTGGTCGCGAGGAAAGATTACGAAAATTTTCAGCCAAAACCATTGCAGAAATGCAAGTTGAGGGGAAGGAGTTTGACGGCTTTGGAATCGGTGGATCTTTTGCTAAGGAAGATATGTCGACGGCTGTTCAGTGGGTCAATGAAATCTTGCCAGAAGAAAAACCTCGTCATCTTCTTGGTATTGGTGAGCCAGAGGATTTATTTATGGGGATTGAAAATGGAGTCGATCTTTTCGACTGTGTTTTACCGACTCGACTCGGACGAAACGGTACTATTTATACTAAAGCAGGGAAGATTCACATTGAAAATACGATTTTTAGAGATGATGTTGCTCCGATCGAAAGTGATTGCGATTGTTATACTTGTAAAAATTATTCCAAAGGTTACATTGCTCATCTTTTTCATGGCAAAGAAATGCTCGGTGGTACTTTGGCTTCCATCCACAATATTCATTTTTTAGTTAATTTAGTAAAGAAAATTCGAGAATCTATTTTAGATAATACTTTTGCAGACTACAAAAAATCATTTATTGAAAAATACACTTTAAATGTAATTGAGAAATAAGATCATTAGTTTTGTTGTGAAATGATGCTATTTATGCTTGAATGGATTCGGTACCGCTTTGTTCAGAATTTGTCCAGGTCAGTGAACCCTAAACGTTCGCTCAATGGAGGTAATTATGGACAGACAGAAAACCGTGGCTCCTATTGTTTCCAATCTCTACATCTTTTCCGATGAGGAAGGTTTAGAAGATTGGTGGGTTAAAAAACTAATTATTAACACACAGGATCCAATTCAGGTTAAAGGTGGTGATGTCTTCTCCTACAAAACCAAAGTCGTAAGTGACGAAGGTGAGTGGGTGGACTTTGTTCTTGAAACCCAGCATGAGGAAATGTTTTTGATTGCCTTGGAAGACGAAGCTGAACTGAAGCTATTCAAGTCTAATCTGCAACGAGCTTACCTTAGTTACGCAGATCGGGCCCGATATAGTTTCCAGATCATTAATTTGTCTTTAAATGAGGATCATCTCATTTGCCTATGCTTTCCGGAGGTAATACCAATATGAATCAAGGCGCCCAAAACCTGGGCGCTTTTATATTTCTATACGAATTTGTAATTTTGTGTTATTGTAGGTTCGATGTCCCCGAAAAACTCGCAGACTCATCTCGGGGCAAGATGTGGTATTTTAACTAAAATAGCATGCAGGATCGAAAATTTATAATTAAAAGTGAATACGCACCGGCAGGCGACCAACCGGTAGCTATTGATTTTCTAGTAAAAGGGATAATGTCTGGTAAAAGACACCAGACGCTTTTGGGTGTGACTGGATCTGGAAAGACTTTTACGGTGGCCAATGTTATTAATCAAATTCAGAAGCCGACTCTTGTAATTGCTCATAACAAAACCTTGGCCGCTCAGCTGGCTCAAGAATACAAAGAATTCTTTCCCGAGAACGCCGTTCATTATTTTGTCTCCTACTACGACTATTATCAGCCAGAAGCCTACATCGCTACTACTGACACCTATATCGAAAAAGAGGCGATGATCAATGAAGAAATTGATCGTCTTCGTCATGCTTCCACCCAGGCCCTTTTGACTCGTAAAGATGTAATAATTGTGGCATCTGTTTCCTGTATTTACGGTTTGGGATCACCGGTAGAATATCAAAAAGTAAATTTAAAAATTGCTGTTGGAGACAAAAAAGACCGTGCCGAAACCATTCGCGAATTGATCAGGATACATTTTGAACGTACCACGGCTGATTTAGCACCAGGTTTATTCCGAGCACTCGGAAATACGATTGAAATTATGCCGGTAAATGATCGGGTGATTTTTAGATTGGAATTTGTAGGTGAAAAAGTGGACAAGATTTTACGTTTGGATGCGATGACCCGTTCTATACTTGCAGAAGAACCAGGAATTTTTATATTTCCAGCCAAGCATTTTATCACCGATAAAGACCACCAGGAGAAAGCATATAAAACTATTAAAAAAGAGCTAGAAGACCGCCTGGAAGAGTTAAAAAGTGCTGGTAAGAACTTGGAAGCTGAACGCCTAAAACGTCGTTGTAGTTATGACTTAGCTTTAATTAAAGAAGTTGGTTATTGTAATGGTATTGAAAATTATTCCCGCCATTTTTCTGGAAAAAAAGCTGGTGAGGCACCAGACACTTTACTGGAATATTTTCCACACAAAGATGATGGTACTCCAGATTTTCTTACAGTGATTGATGAATCACACGTAGCTGTGCCACAGCTTAATGGAATGTACGCCGGTGATGCCTCTCGAAAAAATAATCTGATTGATTACGGTTTTCGTTTACCTAGCGCACGTGACAATCGCCCTTTGCGTTTTGAGGAGTTTAAAGAAAGGGTTGGTCAAGTTGTATACACTTCGGCTACCCCTAGTCCATACGAAATAGAAGTGAGTGGTAAAGTTGGTGTGGTGGAACAAGTGATTCGTCCAACTGGTTTGATTGACCCGGTAATTGAGATTAGACCTGTAATCGAAAATAGAGAATCTAAATATAAAGGGCAGATTTTTGACTTTATAGAAGAAACTGAAAAAGTAATAAAACATGGCGGCCGCGTGATTGCTACCACTCTGACCAAAAAAATGGCGGAAGACCTGAGTGAATTTTTGTCTGGAAAAAACATCAAGACAAAATATTTACATAGTGACATTAAAACTATTGAGAGAATTGAAATTCTAACTGAATTCCGTAAGGGTATTTTTGATTGTTTGGTTGGCGTAAACTTACTAAGAGAGGGTTTAGACCTACCTGAAGTAGAGTTTATAGGGGTTCTAGACGCCGATAAAGAAGGTTTTTTGCGTTCTGATACCGCTTTGATCCAAACTATCGGTCGTGCGGCCCGTAACGTCTTTGGAAAGGTAATTCTGTACGCCGACCGTTTGACCGGTTCTATGGAGAGAGCGATCAATGAAACAAATCGACGTCGCAAAATACAAGTAGCATACAATACTAAACACGGAATTACACCTAAAACAATTATCAAAAAAATCAATGATATCACTGAGGCGATGCGTTCGGATCATGATAAAGCTGTTGGAGAATTGTTAAAATTTGATAGTGTGTTATTAAATAAAAAGCCTAGACAGCTGATTCGCCAAAAAGAAGCTGAAATGGAAAATGCTGTCAAAATGCTGGATTTTGAAACGGCAGCTATTTTACGAGACGAAGTTTTTGCCATTCGTCGAAAGCTTGGGGAGGATCCAGAATTTGGCAAAGTAAAATCTTTACGTTTAAAAAAGGAGAAAGAAGATAAAAGAGATCCAGAAAAACTACCAGAAGAGTCTAACGTATTATTTAAAAATAGATGGAAGGGTGGTCCTAGATTAAAAAGTGTAAAAAAAGAAAAAAAACTTAGATAAAAATTGCACAAATTGTTTTGTGCAATTTTTCTTGGACGACTAATATAATAATGCTATAATAATCCTAATATTATGTTCGATATATTTTCCAAAAAGCTTAATCCGCAACTTTCACCTTGTAAAAAAGAGGAAGTTTGTGTCGGTATGGTTAATGATAAAGATATCTATGATTTTATTTCCGTGTCAGCTCATCAATTAAAAACTCCTTTTTCTTCCGTGAAATGGTCTTTAGAATTTCTTATGAATAATGAAGTCAAAACAGAGGATGAAAAACAAATTTTGTATAAGAAAATGTATGAGAGTACTAAACACGCCTTACGTTTAGTTGATGAAATGCTCAATGCCTATAAATTGGAATCATCCAGTGCCGTTTTTGACTTTGAGGCTGGTGATGATTTGATTGACCTTCTTGTTCGTGAAGTTGATGAAATTAGAAAATTAGCAGAAGTTAAAAATATTAAATTAGTTTTACCAACTATTGGTCATGTTATTCCTGATATATATATCGATCACGCGAAGATGCAGGACGTCTTTCAGATTATCTTGGAAAACGCCCTGAGATACACTCCGAATGGTGGGTCAGTTCACATTATTTACGATACTCAACCTGAGGGTGTTCTGCTAAGTTTTGCTGATTCCGGTATTGGTATTTCTAAAGAAAATCAGATCAATATTTTTCACAAATTTTACCGCGCTCCTGAAGCAGTAAAATCCGAACATCAAGGTAGTGGTTTAGGTTTATTTATCGCTAAAGAAATTGTTGAGAGACATCGTGGAAAAATCTGGTTTGAAAGTCAGGTTGGTTCAGGTACAACATTCTTCATTTTCTTACCGTTTGGTAAACAAAAATAATTATGTCAAAAATTAGAGTTGGAGTTTTACGGGGTGGGCCAAGTTCAGAATATGACGTGTCTTTAAAATCAGGACAAGTTGTTTTGAAATTTCTTTCACCTGAAAAATACCAGGCTTTAGACATTTTGATTGATAAAGACGGTGTTTGGCACAAGAACGGCATTCCAGCTAAGCCAGAAGACATATTCCGCTCGACCGATGTAATTTTTAATGCCTTGCACGGTGAGTACGGTGAAGATGGAAAGGTTCAACAGCTTATGGATCATTTCTCAGTTAAATATACTGGTTCAAAAGCTTTAGCTAGTGCTATTGGAATGAATAAGCTCCTTGCCAAAAAAATCCTTAAGGAAAATAGTATAAAAACTCCGGCTTATCTTATTTTTAGGAAAGGTGAGACAGATATTTCTGATATGGCTCATAAGATATTTAGATCAATGCTGATTCCGGTAATTATCAAACCTACTGATCGAGGATCTTCTGTAGGTTTAACTAAAGCCGCCACTATCAAAGAGATGGAACTTGGCTTAGAAAAAGTTTTTGCGGTTTCTGAGACGGCTATTGTGGAAGAATTTATACGAGGACGAGAAGCTACTTGCGGAGTAGTTGATCAATATCGTGGTCAAAAGGTTTATTCATTGTTACCAGTTGAAATTATTATTAGTGATAAAGAAAGAGTCTTTGATTTCGAACAAAAATATAGTGGTAACGCTAGAGAGATATGTCCTGGAAACTTTAGCAAAGAAGAAAAAGATTATATTCAAAATACTGCCGTCAAAGTTCATAAATTATTAGGTTTGAGCCATTATTCGCGTTCCGATTTTATTGTAACAGCAAAAAGAGGGATATTTTTTCTAGAGGTGAATACTTTACCTGGATTAACAGAGGCTTCATTATTACCAAAATCATTAGAGGCGATTGGGATGTCTATGCCTCAGTTTTTGGATCATGTAATCCAATTAACTTTGAAAAATAAGTAAATTTTAGTTATTGTTTGTTTGTTTTAGTTTGATTAATCTCCTTTAGTAATTTTCAAAATAGCTGATTTGATTTTTGATATATCGTATAGTAAGATATTTTGGTCTGTCGAGATTAAGTTCTCGACCCTAGGGCCGCTAGCTCATCTGGTAGAGCGTTTCCATGGCATGGAAGAGGTGACCGGTT
>CAZOXG010000034.1:0-7811 GCA_964583845.1 uncultured Candidatus Saccharibacteria bacterium | reverse complement strand
GTCCTACATACAATATACTATATACAAAATACTATATACTATCAACCGGCCATTCCTCAATCATCAACATCTTTTTATCTTTAATAGGTAATAGTGACCAGATTTCTTCGGTTACGAAAGGCATAAACGGATGTAGAACTTTAACCATGTCTTTTAGGATTGAAAGTAAGGTAAACTGAGCGGAAAGTTTAGCTTTCTCGTCGGTACCATTGATAGAGGGCTTAGTACGTTCAATCACAACATCCGCAAAAGTGTGCCAGAAGTAATTGTAGATCTTGTCGCTGGCCATGTACAATCTAAATTCCTCAATATCTTTAGTGATGTCTTTGATAGTTACTGCAGTTTCTTCTAGTGTTTTTTGATCATCTTCGGTTAGAGTTGGCTGACTACTTGCATCAAAGCCTTCGGTTACAGTTAAAACGAAACGTGTCGCATTCCAAACCTTGTTTGCAAATTTGGATTGGGCGCGAACCTTGTCTTCGGAGTATTTGAAGTCAGTGCCAGGGGTGTTGCCAATAATCAAAGCCATACGGCCGGCATCAGTGCCAAACTTGGCCGCTACATCAAGAGGATCCACACCATTGCCAAGCGATTTAGAAAACTTGCGTCCCTGACTATCACGAACGATACCGTGCAAGTAAATATTTTTGAATGGTATTTGACCAATTGTATAACCAGTCATCATAATCATGCGAGCTACCCAGAAGAAAAGAATCTCTGGGGCGGTATCCAAAAACTGAGTAGGGTGGAAAGTGGCCAAATCAGATTTCGGATCTATCTCACCAGTTTTGTCATTAAAGCATTTTGGCCAACCCATGGTTGAGAAGGTCCAAAGGGCAGAGGAGAACCAAGTGTCCAAACTGTCCTCATCTTGTTTCCAACCTTCACCTTTAGGCGCTTCGATGTCACACACGACTTCATTATCTCGATACCATACTGGCACTCGGTGACCATACCAAATCTGACGACTAATACACCAGTCGTTTAGTTTTTCAATCCAGTGAAAGTAAGTTTTATTATAATAATCTGGAATGATACCAATCTGTCCTGACTCCACGGTGTGACGCATAATATCTTTTAAAGTCACCTGTGAACCAGCGGTCAAACTTTCGATTTTAGAATGTTGTAAAGTAAAAGGCTTGTTTACCGCCACCCACCATTGTAGTTTTGGTAAAGGTTCAATAATGCCACCCGTTCTTTCGGCGGTAGAAACATTTTGCTTAACGGTTTCCTCCTTTTCTAACAGACCTTGCTCTTTGAGCCAGGCAACAATCACTTCACGAGCCTCCGCAACTTTTTTGCCTTTCAAATTTTCACCACCCACCATCATCTTGGCTTTTTCATCTATAACCTGAATTATTGGTAAGCCATTTTTCTCGGCCATCTGCCAGTCGATCATACTGTGTGCTGGAGTCACACCCAAAGCCCCAGTTCCAAAATCTTTAGTAACTTCGTTATCGGCAATTATTTTAATTTCCAAAGGCATACCACAAAAATCGGCGACTTTAAAAGTCTGACCAATATATTTTTGATAACGTTCATCCTCGGGATGAACGGCCACGGCCACGTCACCAACCTTAGTTTCTGGACGAGTAGTGGAAATAGAAATAGGGAAGTCCTTGGAATATTTGAAAGTATAAAACTTGGCTTCACGCTCTTCATAAACAATTTCCTCATCAGAAATAGTTGTCTGACCTTTTGGGTCCCAGTTTACGATGCGGTTTTTCTTAAAAATTAAACCATCATCGTACATTTTTTTAAATAAAGTTCGCACACCAATGCTTCTTTCTTCATCCAGGGTAAAGGCTTCACGAGACCAGTCACAAGAAGCACCAAAAACTTTACTTTGTTCTTTGATGGTATTGCGAGAACCAGCTACAAAAGCGTCAATTCTTTTTAAAAGTTCTTCACGACCTAAATCATAACGACTTTTACCTTCGTTTTTAGAAATATCTTTTTCAACCTTAACTTGAGTGGCCATGGCGGCGTGATCGGTGCCTGGGAGCCATAAAGTTTTGTAGCCAGCCATGCGATGATAGCGAATAGTGATGTCTTGAATGGTATTGCCAAGAGCGTGACCCATATGTAAAACACCAGTCGCATTTGGTGGAGGCATAATCACTGTGTAAGGCTTCTGATGGCGAGCTGGTAAATTGTCCGGGTTGAAATAGCCGGATTCTTCCCACATTTTATAAATACGAGCCTCAGTTTCCTGGGCATTGAATGGTTTTAATAATCCGGGGTCAATATTTGGTTCCTTGTAATTTGGGTCTGACATATTGGGTTATAATAGCAAAAAGGTGAATTATAGTCACGTTTTTGTGGTATTCGAAATATTTTAAATATGTTGACATATTCTTATAAAACGTGTATAATATTCTTTAAAAGAAAGTTCTCCCATGAGAGACGAAAAGTACACTGTTAAATAAAAGGAGTATAGAATGAAAAATGCAAAAGATTTTCTGCTATATCTTATGGTGGATTCTGACGTTACTTGTCCAGAGATAAAAAAACAATTAATCACTCGGATTAAGGATGCTGTGAATGAAGACGCAAAATTAAACATTGATCAAGCTACTGTCTTAATTGGCTTAATTAATGAAACAGTGGCAATGAATAGTAATACCGTTTCTATTTACCAGGCGATTTCTATCGCAGCTTGGATCAATTCCTGCCACTGATTATTACACCGAGCAAAGTGCTCACCACCCACCACAAACCCATCTTGTTTCTGGTGGGTTTTGTTTTGTCTGTTTTTTGTCATTGCGAGACGGGTATTTTCTCAAACGCACCATGGTGCGTTTGAGAAAATGCCTGTTGGTCGTGGCTCCGCCTGTTGTCGGGCAGGAATCCAGACTAAATTTATGGTATAGAATTATTATGATAGAATAACCCCTATGAAAAATAAAAAAGTATGGCTTATTATGTTGGCGGTATTTGTGTTGGTTGTCGGCGGTTATTATTTTTACAATAAAATAACTACCACGGCTCCGACTTGGAGTGATGTGTCTTATTCAAATATTTCTGAGTCGAACAAACTCGATATATATTTGCCGACCTCGGGTACAAGTCCTTTTCCTTTAGTGGTTTGGATTCATGGTGGGGCCTTTAAAATGGGTGACAAGAGTGGTGTACAGTCTTTGGATAGACTTTTGAAGGAGGGGTATGCGGTGGCTAGTGTTGATTATAGACTTAGTAGTGAAGCCATCTGGCCAGCCCAGTTAGCTGATATGGAGAATATCGTTAAATTCTTAAAGTCCAATGCTAACCAGTATAAAATAGATGCCAACAGAATTGCTTCTTGGGGTGCATCAGCTGGCGGTTTCTTATCAAGTATTATGGGCACAGCTTTGGCTGATAAGGAAGAAACTAGAATCAAAGCAACGGTTGATTGGTATGGCCCGGTGAATTTTTATGATATGGATGCTGATATTGCTAAGACTGGAGTCGATCGTCAGACTGGAAACAATGGTGATGCTGATTCTCCAGAATCTGCTTTACTTGGAAAAACAGTTAAAGAAAATAAAGAACTTTCATATCAGGTTAGTCCTTTGTCTTATGTTGAAAAAGCCCAGTATCTTCCGGCTTTCTTGATTATGCATGGTGCCAAAGATCCTATGATTGGTGCTCCGCAATCTGAAAGACTTTACAATGCTATTAGTGCAAAGTTCGGTACTTCAAGTGTTGAATATCATTTATTACCAAATGGTACTCACGGTGGGGGAGATTTCCAGACAATTGAGGCTGAGGATACGGTGATTAACTTCTTGAAAAAGAATTTGTAAGCGTTTAAACTGAAGCGGTTCAGATTAATAAATAGCCGACAGTCGCTCCGCGACTGTCGGCTATTCTTTTTTGTGTTGTCATTGCGAGCAAAGCGAAGCCCCACCTGACCAATTCAGTCGGGTAGGAATCTAGACTTATCCTCCTGTATTGTCATCCCTGCGAAGGCAGGGATCCATCTTTTGTAATAAGATTAATTTGAATCCTGGATTCCCGATCTAGTCGGGAATGACAGAAAGGGAGAGAACTAAAAACTCAAATTTCCCACCGCTTTAATCACCTCATCTCCATCAAACGTCATCAATCCAGTCTGTAAATTTATATAGCCCGCAATTGCAATCATTACTGAATTATCAGTCGACATTTTTGGATTTGGTAAAATCACATTTAAATTTTCTCCAATCGCTAATTTTTCAAATGCCGAACGAATCGCTTTGTTGCAACTAACTCCGCCACCAATAATTACAGTATTCGAACAAACTTCTTCAATGGCTTTTTTTGTCTTTTTAATTAAAACTTCCACCACAGCATCTTCAAATTCTCGGGCTAAATCTTTTTTATCTTGTTCATTCAAATCCCCATGCTTTTTAACCGCATACAAAACAGCGGTTTTTAAACCAGAAAATGAAAAATCAATATCGCCAGAATTAATCATTGGGCGAGGTAGTTTCCATTTATCTTCATTTGTACTTTCGGCTCGATGTTGATCGGCAAGTTTAGAAATTTCCGGTCCACCTGGATATGGTAATCCTAGAATGCGTGCCACTTTATCAAAAGCTTCACCGACTGCGTCGTCACGAGTTCGGCCGATAACCTCGGCTTTGGTCCAGTCGATTAGTTTGACGAGCTCGGTATGTCCACCACTGATAAGTAAAGAAACGATAGGGAAGTTGATTGGTTGCATTTCTCCTGTCGTGGAAAGCAAGACAGAATAAATATGTCCTTGCATGTGGTTGGTTGGAATAATGGGAATATTCCAAAGCAGGGAAAGAGCGCGGGCAAAGTTTACTCCCACCCACAGAGCTGGTTCTAAGCCTGGTCCAAAAGTCACAGCAATAGCATCGATTTTTGGGGCTTGGATTTTTTTAGCGAGGTTTAAAATATCTTTGCCGAGGTCATCTTCACGTTCTAATAATTTGACTATTTTGGCCTCTAATTCTGCGTCTAGGGAAATAGTCGCTTCATGATATTCGCCCGCTTCCTGGAGGGTTTTAACGAGCAATTGGACGATGTTTAATGCATGGTGGCGCTTGGCCATCATAGGGAAGACACCACCATATTGAGCATGAATAGCTATTTGAGAATACAAAGAATCACCCAAGACTTTGAAGGTTGGTTTTGGTAGCTCGCCAGTCGCTTCGATTAGGCTGACAGCAGTTTCGTCACAAGATGTTTCGATACCTAAGATTCGCATAAAATATTTTGTAGCCCGAAGGTAGTCTTAGGGATCCGCTCCCTAAGACTACCTTCGGGCTTCTCTAAAAGACATTTAAAATTTAACATATAAACATCCTTGACACAAGGTTAATTTTAAGCTTAAATGGGTAACGAACCACAAGCACGAGCTTGTAATTGTTGTTTCTGAACCAACGGAGGAATTTCCTATGTCGAGCGGAATCGGTGAATTCGGTAAGTTGAAAATCGTGGCCGCCTGTTTTCACAGGGTCTTGAGTGGGATGGCACCAGAGCTTCGCCAAGAATTTCAGGTGAAGTTGAAGGAATGCGTACGCGGTCCGATTACGGGGGTTGATTTCATTGACCCGCGCATCATCGAACGACCCAAGAAATGCACATGCGGCACTAATTGTGCCAAGAAAAAACTCAAGCAATGTTGCAGTGATCGCTACAGTTCCCATGATATCTTTGTTGACATCGTTGAAATAAAATCCAACTGCAATATTCTCGTGGCCGACATTGAGAGGGTTGTTGATGAGATTTTCCGCCGTGTCATTACGGAGGTACACATGCTCTTTGGTCAGAATCTTGCCCAAGGAGTTATGCCTGACGGTATGAAAATATTCTTTGATGGCGGACTCAAAACCCAGAGCCAAATCGTAATTGATCGCGGTTGTCGTGTTGTCTCCGTCCGTGTTTGCAACGTCGGCGTTTTGATGTGATGTGTATTTTCTAGCCAATAAACTTCATCGAGAGTTGAGCCACCCCAAAGGATGGGGTGGTTTTTTTAACCTTGACAGATATACTTTTTTCCGCTTTAATAGTACCCGTACTGCGGGCATTGGTTCGCAGATTATAATTAGTGTCAAACTTTTAGTGGGAGAAGGAAAATGTCGAGTGATTTGAAGACCAGGCTTGCTGTGGCACAAATGGTTGTGGCTGATGGGATTGGACAACATATGGTGTTGCCATGTATGTCCAAAGTCAGCCTTGATGTCAAAAAGAACGAGGAGGAAAATACGCTGGAATTCAGCGTTCTTGTGGCAGGAAAAACGTATGGGAAAAACTTTGCATCTATGGTTACCAGTCATTTGAATGCCTACATGGACAAACTTATGGAATATCTCGCGAAAGCCTTTAAAGAGATCGGCCACGAGATTCCGAGTTGTCGCCTGCAATTTCATATGGATGAGGCAATCCTGCTCGAACAAGGACTTGCCAAAAAACGGGTTCTCACCCTTACACTCGCCTAAAAACTGACAAGAACCTACCGAAAGGAGGTCTGGCCATCGCAAACTATGCGGTGGCCAATTTTTTATATTTCAAATTCATGTATCGAGGCATTGTCCATTTTTTCCGGACTGGTGTTTTTAAATTTTCTATAAAATGTACGAATTACTCCACCGTGAGTTACGACTAGGATTTTATCAGAAAATTGATGATTTTCTTTTAGTTTATTTATAAAATTATCTATCCTCGTGTTTACGTCTTCTGCTGATTCACCCCCGATCGAGTGAAAATTATATTTGCCTATACACCAAGAATTCCAATTAAAATTTAGTAATTCAATTTCCTTACCCGTCATATCTCTATACTGTTGGCCTGTTAAATCACCAAAGTTTATCTCCCTGATTTCGGGACACTTTTCAATTTCTAAACCCATTTTTTTATTTAAAACTTCAGCTGTTTGAATTGCCCGAGTTAAATCAGAACAGTAGATTTTACAGAGTCCATAGGGAAGTATTTTTCTAGTGCTTTCGGCCTGTAAAAAACCCTCTGGTTCCAGAGGTTCATCAAACTGACCATTAAAACGATTTTCTTTATTTCTTTTTGTTACGCCATGGCGGACAATATATAATTTCATATTTTATATTTCATATAATCTTAACTCTCCATTTTCAAAGAGTGGTAAGGGGTCTTGATAAGCGGTTTCAATCGGTTTGTTTAATATAAGCATTTCCAAACAACGAAGAAAAATCTGATGACTGCAAACTAATACGCTTTCTTCTTTTAAGTCTTTAAGTTTCTCTAGAAAAAATTTTGCTCTGTTTTGGACATCATAAACTGATTCGCCTTGAGGTGGAATCCAAGCAATTTTACTAACACCTTGTTCAGTTTGATGTTTGGCAACTTGACCGTCATCTCGGCGACTGTTGGTTAGTAAACCTAGATCGCGTTCATTTATAAGTGGGTCAATTATGATTTTAGGATTCTCTAACGTGTCTAGAAAAGGTTGAATAGTTTGTTGAGTTCTTTGTAGAGGACTAACAATAAACAAGTCATATTTATTGACTGATAGTTTAGCAATAAGATCTTGAGCAAGTTTAAGCCCAGTCTCTGATAATGGAGTGTTGGTCCGAGAACCGTTTATGTTTTGCTCGTTGTCACGAGTAGGCAAATGTCTAAGTAAGTAGAGGTTCATTTTTATATTATTATTTGCGGAGACGGTGGGATTTAAACCCACGAAGGGTTTTAAAGCCCTTGCCGCGTTTCGAATGCGGTGCCTTCAATCACTCAGCCACGTCTCCAATCCGACAAAGACAATACTAGCAAACCTTTGCAATTATTACAAAAAATGTTATATTGATTTGCGTTGATATAGGTATTTTCTTCCTTATACATATACTATATAC
>CAZOXG010000033.1:0-7820 GCA_964583845.1 uncultured Candidatus Saccharibacteria bacterium | reverse complement strand
AAATAAAAAACGCCCCAATTAAAAATTGTGCGCAGACGCGGGAAATATTGCTTGTAAGTATTATCGCATATATATCATTACTTGCAAAGCAAAAAAGTGGATAACTCTTGCCTTAAATTAAATAATGTATAATATAGGAATTACATTATTAATTAATAACCTAAATTAGGTTTTAAAACCTGTTCGGGTCAATAACCTTATGAACTTAATTCCAACCGTTTTAGAAAAATCCCAATTTGGTGAACGTGCCTATGACATCTACTCTCGTCTTCTGAAGGAGAACATTATTTTCCTTGGCGGTCACATAGATGATGATACCGCCAACCTGATTATCGCTCAGCTTCTTTTCCTCCAATCTGAAGATCCAAAGAAAGATATTAGTCTATACATCAACTCCCCTGGTGGCTCAGTCACTGCTGCCCTAGCCATCCTAGACACAATGAATTACATCAAGAACGATGTCTCTACCGTCTGTGTTGGTTTGGCCGCATCTGCCGGTGCTCTACTGCTTTCAGCTGGCAAGAAAGGCAAGAGGTATGCTTTACCAAACTCCGAAATAATGATTCATCAACCTTTGGGCGGAGCCCAAGGCCAGGCATCGGACATTGAAATAACTGCAAAACAAATTATTAAGATTCGTGCGAAACTGAATGACATCTTGGCCAAGAACACCGGTCAAACTATTTCCAAGATTGAGAAAGACGTTGATCGTGATTATTATATGTCTTCAGATGAAGCGAAGAAATATGGATTGATTGATAAGGTACTGTAAGGATAGTATGAGTATAAGTATGTAGTATGAAGAATACAAAAACCGGCTGGTTCGCAAAGCGAACCAGCCGGTTTTCTAGACCTTCCTTTATTTCAACAAAGCCTTAATCAAAGCTATTACTTGATCAAAACTCACTAGAGCTGAGGCGATATTATTATTTCCAGCAGCTGCAGTAATTAAAGTAGAAGTATTAGATTGTATTGGGAAAACAGTGTCACGACCAAAAGTATCAAAGTCATTTATACTGTCATTCCATGTCGCACCAGTCAATTCGATTACATAATGAAGAACCAAACCTGGTGTAATATTCAAATTGGAAGCTGAAGCCATGTCAGATTCAACAATCAAATTACGAGTGGTACCTTTTGGAATTATAATCGGTGAAGATAAAATTATATTTGAAGTAGTGGTACCAATCAAAGTGACTGTTCCTAATACTTCAGGCACAACACGATCGACTGTTTTAACTCTAACAGTCACAGTTGACGAACCACTTAACAATGACCCAATATTTCTTAATGTCACTGTCTTTAAAGTGGCGTCATTATTGGGACCTGCCGTAAGACTAAAAGTCGCTGTTTTAATATTATTTCCCATTACAATGTCAACATCACTTAAAGGTGAAACGGCACCGATATTCAATGTTGTTGGACCATCAGTATTAATATTAATTATTCTTGCTGAATAATTTCCAGATGAATTTTTACATGTTAAGACCTGCTGAGTCGAAATTGAAGCACTGATTGTTTTGGCATAAACTACATCTTGAACGGCCACATTATTCAATTTACAGCTTCCTTTTACAGTTGTTCCAACCGCTGACCAACTCAAAGTAATGGCTGAATTTTTAACAATATTTAAAGTTGAAGGAATTCCAGTAATGACAGAAACTGTTTTATTACCTGACACGGCTCCAAAAGTTACTGTGGGTAAGTCTTGTCCAATTTCAACAAATACAGTACTTGTAGTTTCATTACCGGCTTTATTCTTACATGAGTAAGCGTAAGTGGTACTAGTAGATAAAACACCTGTACTTACATTGCCATTAAACTGAGTATTCCCATTACCATTAGGAAAACCAGAAACAGTATAATTGTTTTTTAGATTTTTTAACGTACAAGATTCAGCCTTACTTCCCGTCCAACTAAGAATAGCTGAATTATTTATTGGAACATTTAACGTTGTTAAAGACCCAGTATTAACACCGTTAACTGAAAGCGTTGCAACCGCAGGATCTGGTTGAGTTACTGTTACAGTTTTTTCAACATGATCAGAATCTCTAGCTGAAGTACTCTTGCAAACTAAACTAAAGGTGGTAGTGGTAGCTAAATTAGTTGCCGCATACCCCACAGTTGTGGCTGATTTACCAACATTAGTTCTTGTTGCTACTGGTGAGCCCGAAGCAATACCAGAAGTAATTTTTATATCACAACCTGAAGCTAAATTACTTGTAGTCCAATATAACTTAGCTGTACCATTGTAGGCTACATTTTCAACATCAGTATTGAAACTAATAATATTATTTATGTCACTGACATTTATCGACGTAATTGCATTTGTTGTAGCAGAAGCCCTATTCTTGCAGGTCAATGAATAATCATTGTTTTTATATAATGGCCCCACAACATATGACGAAGTAGACGTAGCCACTCCAGTTTTTGTAGTGTTTTTAGTTATATCTTTTAAATCACAGGACACTGCATTAACCGTTGCCCATGCCAAAGTCGTTGTTCCGCCCTGTCTCAAAGTAGCACTAGTTGGAATAAAATTATTAATTTGCACAGCATCAACAGGAACCACAGTTATAATTGCTGTAGAGGTACTTTTAACGTTCTGTTCATTTTCACAAACTATAGTATAGCTTTTTGAAGCTTCCAAATTACTATATGTCCTTGTTGAACTAGCAGACACAACGCCTCCATCTAGTCTACAACCACTTGATCTGGCATTGGTTGCATTCCAAGCCAAAGATACATCAGTTTTCCAGCCCACACTTGCAGTTGTGGTGGCTACCCCATTGATCCTCATATTAATATGAACAGCGTTCTGAGCGTTAACGTTTATATTTACTATCTTAACATTTGTTAACTTAGTATTGTTGTAACAAGTCAAAGTTTGGGTTGAACTTATAGTTTGATTACCAAGCTCCCTTGTACTAATCAAATTATTCAATCGAGTTTTACTATTATTTAATGTCGTAGTTAATTCACAATAATTTGCAGTACCACGAGCTGACCAAGCTAAAGTTACAGGTTGATTATAGCCCACAGTGATTTGAGTCTGAGAATAACTATTAACATCTGTACTGGTCCCAACTTTGAAATAATCCACGGTCGGTTTTTCTTCTGGTGTTCTTACAATCACAGAAGTTGCTGTCGATGTCCCTGCTGCATTAGTACAAGTATATAAATATTCAGTCGAGGTCGACAAAATACCAGTACTCACAGAGCCACCAAACTGAGTACTACCATTATTATTTCCATTTGGAAAACCAGAAACATGAACATTGGTGTTTTTATTCCTTAAGGTACAACTTCCCAATGACAGATTAGAACTCCAAACTAAATTGGCTGATGACCTATAAGAAATGCTTGTTGAGGCAGTATCACTATTAGCGGTCAAAGTCACAACTGGCAAGCGAGGTTGCTCAACCACAATATACACCGTTGATGTACTTGGTTTTCCCTGCTCATTATTACAAGTCATAGTATGACTTTCATTGATTTTAATATTGTTATATCTCTTTGAAGAAACGAGACCAACACTATTTCCATCCAACTTACAAGTGCCAGTTTTTCCATTAGTAACTATCCAAGACAAATTCACATCATTATTGTAAGCGATTGTTTTGGTTGTTGTCGATACACTATCCATTTTAAAAGCAATATTCGCATCTGCTTGTGAATTTATATATATTGTTGAAATTTCAGTTGTTGAAGCTTTGACTTCATTAAAACAAGTAACAGCCACTATTGTGGTAGTACTTATTACAGGAGAAATGACTGTTTTGGTTACTTCAAAATTATAATATGCCCTGTCATCAAAATATGCCTTTGCCTTTTTTTGACCACCTACACTATATGTACAATAGGTTGCGTTTGGAGCATCCCAAGAAATAGTGGTGGTTGCTTTATATGAAATAGTTGTAGAACCAATTTGGCCGCCAACTCTTAATCCTCCTCTCAACGCATAAACTTCCTTAGCAGCGACTATCTTATCACTTGCTAAACCTTTTGAGATAAGATTTTCCACTACCTGTTGAGGTATTGTTTGAGTTAGGGCTGCCTGAGCGGCAGAAACCGACAAGACACCCCAAGAGAAGCTTGAAATAATCATCCAGGCCATGAAACCTGGGACAGTGATTTTTAATACGTTTTGAAACTTATTCATATATAATTTTATAAATTACTAACTACTAATAATTTTGTTTGAGACAAAATTTTACTAACCAATAAACAACTTACTTTACCAACACTCTCTAGAGATTAAATATTAGATTTAAAGTTTCCTTGAAATCTTACCAAATTACTTAATCCTTAAATCGCCGAGAGATTCGCTTACCAACAAGTGAACCTTATCCGCGATTCAATCAAACATCTTATATTTGAAACATCAATTTAAATTAACTTTATGTTAAAAATATAAAATAAAAAAACGCCTTTTGGACGGGCGCGCAGACGCGAGAAATATTGCTTGTTATTATTATCGCAGATATTAGTTTTTGTGCAAGCAATAATGACTGTGGATAACTTTAAAATATGTTTTTTCAAATTTTTGCAAAATACTGGTGGGCGGCTGACGAAGTCAGACACCCACCAGTATTCATTTAACATCGTCTTTTATATTGTTTCGTGGACAAAAATCCCAAAATACTATATTATCAAGATGTTATTCATTTTAATTTGGTATTCCGTTATTTTCCGACTCTTTGCCAATACTATGTCACTATTTTCCCGAAACTTAGGCCACTCAGTCCAACCACCTTATAGCTCATAGAATCCTTATTTTTCAAGCTAAATCTTAATCAGTTAGGATAAAATTGCCAAATAGACAGAGAACTGCGGAACGCCCTTAGTTTATGTCGACAACATTAGTATTGCTGCTTTTAGCCGCTACCGGATTGGTAGGTTTGGCTGTAGGCTACTTTTTACGCCTTATTATTTCAATGGGCAAGAAAGGATCTGTAGAATTAGAAATCAAGGGTCTTATTATGGAAGCTAAAGAGGATGCCAAGAAAATCACCTCCGAGGCTGAAGTAAAAGCAGAAGAAACCCTTAAAGAGGTTCGTCGGGAAACAAAAGAGAAAGAAGAAAAATTTAGTCAAACCGAGAGTCGTTTAGTTAAGAAAGAAGGCTTACTTGACCAACGTCAGACCGATTTGGACAAAGAAGTTGAAGGAATCAAGAAACGTATTGAAGAAATCAAGGAAATCAAGGAACGTGCAGATAAGTTAGAGGAAAACAAGAAGCAGGAACTCCAGAAAATCGGTCAATTATCAGTAGAACAGGCTAGAGATTTGTTAATTGCTGAAGCAGAAGTTAAATATGAAGAGGATCTAGTGGTTAGAATGAAGAAATTAGAGAACTTTGGCTACGAAAAACTAGAAAACAAGGCTAAAGAAATCCTTACTACCTCAATTCACCGTTTAGGTAATTCCGTCGCTTCAGATGTCCTTTCTACTATCGTAAATATTCCAAATGATGAGCTCAAAGGTAAGATTATCGGTAAGGAAGGCAAGAATATAAAGGCTTTTGAACGCGCTACGGGAGTTGAAGTCATCGTAGATGACACTCCAGGAAATATCACTATTTCCTCATTTGATCCAGTTCGCCGTCAAGTTGCCCGCCTTGCTTTAGATGAACTCATGATGGACGGCCGTATTCAGCCAGTTAAAATTGAAAAGGTGGTTGAAAAAGCCCAACAAGATATCAATAAGACTATTAAAGAAAAAGGCGAGCAAGCTGCCTATGAGTGTGGGGCTTTCAACCTTGACCCTAGAATTATGGCTATCTTGGGCCGTTTATACTTCAGAACTAGTTATGGACAGAACGTTTTACAGCATTCTATAGAAGTTTCTCACATTGCCGGCATGATTGCAGCTGAAGTTGGAGCCAACGTCTTAACCGCCAAAGTAGCTGGACTTCTCCACGATATTGGCAAAGCGGTTGATCATGAAGTGGCTGGTACTCATGTAGAAATCGGCAAGAGAATCCTTCAGAAGTTTGGTGCTAGTGAGGAAATTATCAAAGCGATGCAGGCCCACCATGAGGAATATCCTTATGAAACACCAGAAGCTTACATTGTGCAGGTAGCTGACTCTATCTCCGCTAGTCGCCCAGGTGCCCGCCGCGATAGTGTTGAAAACTACCTTAAGCGTTTGGAGGACCTTGAAGCCATTGCCAATAGTTTCACAGGGGTTGAGAAATCATATGCCTTACAGGCCGGTCGTGAAGTTCGAATCTTTGTTACTCCAGACCAGATTTCTGACTTGGATGCCAAGGAATTGGCTCGCAATATAGCTATTAAAGTAGAAAATGAATTACAATATCCTGGAGAAATCAAGGTTAATGTAATCCGTGAGACTAGAGCAATAGAATACGCAAGATAAACGCTAAAATATCGATTCAAAAATACCGCTCAACCGAGCGGTATTTTTTTGTCCTATTAGTTTCACAAGAATGTAGCACGAGCCTCAAAAAGTCCTAAAAAATAAAACACAAAATACAAATTTTGGGAAATCTCTCAAATACGGCTTACCTATTGCATTAAATTGAGGTGGGTATATAATTTATGAAGGTTCTTTAACCTCGGTGAGTCTGAATCCGCTCGCTCGAAATAAAAAAGAAGATTGGTCGATATTCAATCAATCGGATTCGGTAATTAAAAGAAAAATTAATTTAAATAATACTATGAATAAACAAGCTATCGTTGAAGCCGTCCACGGCGTTTTGAATACTACTAAAGTTCAGGCTGAACAAGTTGTAGATACAGTTATTGACTCAATCGTTGGATCTTTGAAAAAAGGTAACGAGGTTTCTATTGCTGGACTAGGTATCTTCTCAGTTAAGCGTCGTGCTGCTCGTCAGGCTCGCAATCCTCGCACAGGTGAGACTTTGCAGGTTGCTGCTATGAACGTTCCAAAATTCCGTGCTGCTAAGGCATTGAAGGATGCGGTTAAATAATTCTTAACAACAAAAAGCGCCTAACGGCGCTTTTTTGTTTTAGAATTATTAACCCCCACCCTTTTCACAGAAATATAAACAAACGCGACTAGAGTTAAACACTAAATATTTTTAATAATAGATATAATCATCTCTCAAAAAAGCTGTGCTGGGGTAAATATTAATAACAACCTCATTGCTAGTTTTTTACTATTTAAACTTTTTAAAAAGCCACTGGACTATATATAGTAATCCAACAAACAAAAACGCAAACAAGATAGGTGACAAAATAATCATAGACATGCCAGCCGGCGCGCAGAGACCGGCAATATCAAATATTGAATTACAACCATTACCAATATAAACACATAGTAGTAGCACAAAAATAATAGCAAGAGTGCTAGTAATAATTCCCCAGATATGTTTTCTTAGAATTTTCATAGTTAAATAATACAACAAATAATTCAAAAGTCACTAAAGTATATCTAGACAGACTAATGACATCCTCCTCACACTCCCCTGATTCAGAGTCAAACAAAATTTCTGGTATATTAAAAAATAGCTTACTTTTGGGAACTGTTTTCTTTGCGGGTAGAGGGACCGCGAGTACGCTTATCGTTCATTACATGACCAGTATCCCGGTTGGATTTTTTCTACGCTAGCAGGCTAGAAAAAATACTCAACCGGGCTTCGATTCCTCCACACCTTGCTCCCCAGCAAGGCTTACCCGCACAAATAAAAAAACAGACATGATGTCTGTTTTTTTATTTGTGCGGGTAGGAGGAATCGAACCCCCAACCACAGTTTGGAAAACTGTTGTTTTACCACTAAACTATACCCGCATATTTGAGAACACTAACATCCTAGCAAATTAAACTCTCATCTGC
>CAZOXG010000032.1:0-9296 GCA_964583845.1 uncultured Candidatus Saccharibacteria bacterium | reverse complement strand
GAATCAAATCATATTGGGTAACTTTTTGACGATTCTCGCGAGCAGCCAAAATCGCAGCTTCATTCATAAGAGAGTATAAATCAGCACCAGAAAAACCTGGAGTACGCTCAGCAATCACTTTCAAATTTACATCTTCGCCCAAAGGTTTCTGACGAGCCTGAACCAATAAAATAGCCTCGCGATCAGCTCGGTCAGGCAGATCAATAGTTACTCGACGATCAAAACGTCCCGGGCGTAATAAAGCCGGATCCAAAACATCAGGACGATTGGTGGCGGCCATCACAATAATTTTTTCTGTTGGGTCAAAACCATCCATCTCCACCAAGATTTGATTTAGAGTTTGTTCGCGTTCATCATTACCACCACCCATACCAGCTCCACGAGTACGTCCAACAGCGTCAATTTCGTCTACAAAAATAATGGCTGGACCGTTCTCCTTGGCCATCTTAAATAAATCACGAACACGAGACGCACCAACACCCACAAACATTTCCACAAATTCAGAACCAGAAATTGAGAAAAAAGCTACTCCCGCTTCCCCGGCGACAGCGCGAGCAAGCAAAGTTTTACCAGTACCAGGTGCCCCCATCAAAAGAATACCTTTTGGAATACGAGCGCCGATTTCAAAAAACTTTTTAGGATTTTTTAAAAAGTCCACAATTTCCGAAAGTTCATCTTTAGCTTCTTTACAACCAGCCACATCTGCAAAAGTCACTTTTTGTTTTTTATCAGTCGGTAAAATCATACGGGCTTTAGATTGACCAAAAGACATAGCTTGCATACCAGCCCCTTTTACCTGGCGAGATAAAAACCAGATCAAAAATCCAATAAAGATAACCGGCAATAAAACAGAAGACAAAATCAACATCCAATAACTACTGTCTCCAGAATCTTTAACTTCTATTTTAACGCCGGCAATTTTTTCAACTGGAACTTTATAATTGGTTAGAGTTTGGGTCAGAGCAGTTCCATCTTCTTTTTGAGCGATCTTCTTATCCCCATTTGAGTACTCAATCGCTAAAGCATTACCGGTAACCACAATAGATTTGACTGAGCCGTCGTTGATACTTTTAGCCAAGTCTGAAATTGTAATGCTATTTTTAGCAACCACTCCAGAAGTCATCACAGAATACAGAACTGAGATTACTAAAAATAATATAACTACTGTTAAGATGTTCTTGAATAAGCTTTTACCGTCCTTGGGTTTTTGCGGCGAACGGTGGTTTGGCAAGACCTTTTTGGTCTTATTTTTAAATGAATTTATGTCCATATGTAGGGCTATAATAGCATAAACGCAGGAAAAATCACGTGTATCTTAATTATTGAAAAATATTCAACTTACCACCCAAAAAACAAATACATTAACAAGTAAGCGGCAGCAAAAGTATAAAACAAGTAAAAAATATATTTTTTCTTATACACTTCTCTAACTACTAAAAAATATCCAGCCGAACCAAAAGGAATAGTTAGATATAACAAATAATATTTAGATAAAAATATTGGTAATAAGAAGAAACTTAAACTAAACATTGATCCAACTATATTTATGCCATATTTACCAAACAAAACTGGCAATGTATATATCCCATCAGCTTTATCACCCGCAATATCTTTTACATCTCTAATATTTACTGCGAGAGTGAATACTAATAATAAACCTAAAGCCAAGAAGGCTGGAAATATCGTAAATTGCTTATCTTCAGACAAATAGAAAAATCCAGCCATAATTGTTGAAAGGCAGGCAATACTAATAAGAAAAGAAGATAAGATAGGAACCCTTTTGAAACGGAGAGGGTTGGCTGAATATACATAATACGCGATCGTAAAAACAATATTCATAAAGAACGGATAATAACCAACGGCAAAAGAACCTATTAGTGAAATTATTAGCCAAATTATACTAACCTGACGCATTTCAGTATTAGATAACTTCCCTGTAATAATTGGTCGATTAGTATTTGAAACCGCATCTATCTTTTCATCCGCAATATCATTTATATGAACAGCAAACATCCAAGCGCTGTACCAAGAAATAAATAGAACAATTATACTAAGAATATCAACCCAATTTTTGATTACACCCAGGTTCTGTATGTAAGCCATTCCCAGTCCAAAAGACATCAATATTAAATAGAATAAGATTCTTTCTGGTCTTGAGTTTTTAACAATAGATATAAATTTTTCTTTTTGTGTTCGATAAAACCATAAACCAAGAATAATTAAACCTAAAATTATTTCTAACTGTGACATCAAAGCGTTGAAACCAAAGTCCAAAAGACGATTGTAATTTTTTGGTAATAAGGCCCCATGGATTATATTACCGGTTAATTTAGATTCAATGATAGAGTTTTTAATAAACACTAAAGTTTCAGACACCGGAGAAGCAAAAAAAGATGGATGACTAATAGTATAAAGCAAACCTGGTGCTGCCAACAAACAAAAAATAAAAACAAAGCTACTAAATGTAGATATAAACGTCACTAAAAAACTTTTTCTAAAGCCCCAGACGTACCAAGCTGTAGCAATAACCACTAAGAAAATTTCCGTTCGAATACCTAAGGTAATTCCTTGTACAATTCTTGGTGGAAAAAATGTTAAAAAATCTACCAGTAACAAACGGTTGCCGGTGAAAAAATATGACATATTTGATCCTGCCCCAGCTGTAAAAATAATATCTAAAATAGGCGGCAACCAAATTATCGGCAAGAAAAATAAAACTGTTTTATATATATTTTTATTCTTTGTAAAGCAATAAATAATAAAAGATAAACCTAACGCTACCACGAAATAAAAAATAGAATAGTGAACTAAAGTACTTGCATCGGAAGCAATGATTTCCGTTGAAGATGGACTAGAAATTGCTTCCAAGAAAAATCGAACAAAAATAATACCAATGAAACCAACTATCCATTGAGTAATAGAAATATCTTGTTTTTCGACATAATTCACTAGTTTTCTAAACATATGAACATTATACATATTTTACAAAAAAGGGGTATTACACAAATATAAAGAATAAAAAAATGGCCCCCGTTCGCAATCGAACGGGGGCCTCTATCATTTAGAGCAAAGGTTAAGTTTTTTTTCAAAACCCTTTTGCGATCTCAGGTGATTACCGAAGTAACCACGGAAGGACAAGGAGTGAACAGACCACAACGTTCACTCCGGAATACAGACGATCTTCCAACGTCCAAGCCTTGGCCGAAAGAAAAGCCAGTAAGTTTGCGAGAAGAAATCCTGTATTCGGAATTATAGGACTGCTTTCCGGCGATTTCCAGGTCATAATGATAAAAGGAAGTCCGGCAATGACCGCAGCCGCAATCGAGATAATGAGAGCCCACCTCGCACCATTCGTCATCCAAAGTAAAATACAGATGACCACGAGGATGGCAATGACGCTGTCCAACCCTGACCATCCACACCGACCTTTGATGAGTAGCACGATAGAAGTGGTGGTTGCCCCGATCCCGTAGATCATTGGCACCGCCGGGTTTGCCCCCTGCTTCAGCATTGTAAAACCTGTTATCCAGGCCAACGCTGCCCATAGCACAAACGTGGTGAGCGAAAGGCCTTCACACGTTCCAATGGCCACAATCAACACCATGTACAGGTATCCAATCGCACCAACCACAACACTCAGTGTTCCCAAAAACTTTTTCATCGGAGTCTCCTTTTAGCGCTTGTTGATATTGTTTAGAAAACACTATAAACACATCACAATGAACAGATTACCACATAAATATATCATTATATATCATATATGTCAAGTATGGTGGAAATATAAATACACCTATATTTAAAATACGTAATTTGTGATAAAACTTTTTATAAGCTGGCCGGAAATGCCTTTCTCCCTCGATCAAAACTTCGCCGTCAGGTCTCAAGGACCACTTCCATTTTCCCCGTAGTGTTCCGTGAAGAAAATTAGGTCGATAGGTTTTGTACGGACACACTTCCACATGACTTTCTAGTAAAAACCATCGGCTCCTAGCTTTGATCCCGCCCGTGAGACATTCCTATATCTCAATTCATCTCCACAAAATTAAAAACTGCCCATTCAGGCAGTTTTTAATTTTGTGGAGATGGGCGGAATCGAACCGCCGTGCAAATGACTACCCCCTATGAATCTACAAAGTTTAGTTTACTTAATTCATCTTACGATGAGTTTGAATCGATAATCTCTAAATAAACGAAATAATTATCAATCGAGTCCCTTAATTTAATTTCTCATCGAGACAATGAGAAACGAGTCCGGAAAAATATTACTCCCTAAAACATTTTTCAAAGAAAAATGTTCGGGCGACCATTTTGCAAGCAAAATGGTTTAGCCACCAACTTAACAGACTTCAGCTGGTTGAGCATCGCTTAGGCGGGCTAGTTTTAAATTAGGCGGCGTAAGCGAAAGCGAAATCTTTAGCTCCAAAAAATGGAGAAACTACAGACTTAGCCTTTGTGACAATGGTATTAGCATTTATCAGTTCCCTGTTATTTTTAGGAGTAAACAGAGCTGCTCCACTTTGCACAATAGTTGATTGATCAATTGTCTAGGCCGATCATCCCCCTAAAACAAATTTTATCTGATAAAATTTGTTCGGGCGAACATTTTTAAATAAGACTTTAAAAATGTTTTAGCCATAAACTAATTTCACCGATAATTTTGTCGACATAATTTATTTTAAACCATGCCCTATTTTATTTAAATAATTGTTTAGTATTTTCTTTTTAAACCTACCACCCCATAGACTTTTTAAAAATCTTTCTCTATTAAATGCATCCGTTTTATTATCAAAAAGTTCGTGATGAATTAGAATTACAGGCCTTCTATCTTTCGTTGCCAGCACTTCACCTCTTTCATGACGACCCAATCTTTTTGATAAATCGCTAGTGCATCCAACATACAGTCGTTTATCTTTCTTACTAAACAATATATAAACAAAATAGGACATACTTTGTTTTTTAGTCTCCTTTCAACGTTCTCAGAACATCACGGTTGGATTCGCGTTTCTTGATAGATTCGCGTTTATCAAAGCTCTTTTTACCTTTAGCTAGAGCTATTTCCACCTTGATCTTCCTCCCCATATTATACATCGCTAATGGCACTATTGTCAATCCCTTACTCTCCTGACCGGCTAGCAGAGCCAACTCCTTCTTAGTCAGTAACAGCTTGCGATTTCGCCTTGGGTCGTATTCCTTGGGTATATTTTTGGCCTGATATGGTGGTATTTCACTATTCATCAAAAAGGCCTCTCCCCCGCGAATAATAACGTAAGAGCCTTCGAGACTCCCTTTACCTTCGCGTAATGAACGGACTTCGTGACCAACTAATTCAATCCCGGCCATATACTTTTCCAGAACTTCATAGTTGAAAGTCGCTTTTCGATTGTGAACCAACATATTAGACATAGAATAAATATAGCATGAATAAGATAGGCTATAAAGTATCATAATTAAAAAGTGCCACGGGAGTTTGAAGTCCTCCAGTGGCGCATTAGTTTTCTTTCTTGTGTTTTATTGGTACTTGGCTCGGCGGTGACCGATCTCCGCTCTAAGACAGTTTTCTGCTGCCTTCAATTGAGCCTTGATGCGACTCGACTGGCCGTTTTCGGCCATGATCAGAATCTTGTTGTGAGCTTCCTCGACCAGCTTCAGGACTTCGCCAAAGGACTTGATTGTCTCGGCGTTTTTGCGCTCGCGCAAGCCATGTTTGATCATGAGACCGTAGGCCTTCTCGGTCAACATAAATCTGACTTCGTCACCTTCACCAACACCCTCGAGCCAACCACTCTTCAAAAGACGTTTGATGGCATGATGACGGGCGCAATGTTTAGCCGAGGTATATTCCTCCAAAGCTACTTCCAATTCATCCGAGGTGCCAGTACCGCCAGCGAATTCATGGAGTACCATAGCCAAGGTCATCCGGCCTTCATCGGAGAAAAGGGTCTTGAAGGGGTCCGCTTCCTTAGTTTGCAGAGACACAACATCATTTGTCATCGGTTTGTTTTCCTCTCGTTTTTCTGTTTACTGTTCCAAAAACATAATTAATCTTATCCGTTCAAAACATTACTACTTTATATTGATGTTGTCAAACTAAATTCCCTAATCTATTTTATTAGATCAGATTTAAGTCAAAACTAAAATATGGTTGCCAGCAAAGTTAAAATATGCTATAAATACCTCACTGAATTTAATAATTTTCAAATATCCAAATTGAGCTATATCAATCAAAAAGTTCGCATAAATCATCAGATCCGTGCTACTGAAGTACGTGTCATAAATCCGGACGGTCTAAATATCGGAGTTATGAGTGTTTCCGATGCTTTGCGTCAGGCCCAGGAATTCGGTTTAGATCTAATTGAGATTTCCCCGAACGCTGTACCACCGATTGCAAAAATCATGGATTATGGTAAATTTCAGTACGAGGAGAAGAAAAAACTACGTAACGCCAAATCCAAAACTAAGACTGTTGAAGTTAAATCTATTCAAGTCAAGATTGGTACCGGCGAGCACGACCTAGCGCTCAAAGCTAAAAAAGCTTCTGAATGGCTAAAGGATGGCGACCGCGTCAAACTTGAACTCTTTCTAAAGGGCCGATCCAAATTTATGGATTTTCCTTTTCTTAAAGAAAGACTTGATCGTATGTTAGTTTATATCACCGAAAAATATAAAATAGCTGATCCCCCACAGAAAAGTCCAAAAGGTATTACCGTTATTTTAGAGAGAGCTAATTAATAATTATTATTAAAAAATTAATATGAAAACAACCAAATCATACGCGAAGAGATTCAAAGTCACTCGTACCGGCAAAATTATTTGTCGTAAGCCAGGACAGGGTCACTTCAATGCTAAAGAAAGTGGAAATGAGACACGAAGTAAACGTCGTACTGCTCATCTAAAAATGACAAACAAAGACAAGAGTCGTTTCCTAGTCAATTTATAAAATTAATCAAGCCGGAAGCCTTATATCAAGAGCCAAGGTAAAACAAGAAAAACATGACAAGAGTAAAGAAAGGAGTCACCGCATTAAAAACACGTCGCAATATCCTTAAGCAGGTTAAAGGCTACCGTTTTAGTCGTGGAGCTAAAGAAAGAGCAGCTTATGAAGCTATCGCTCATGCTGGAACCTATGCTTTCGCACATCGTCGCGACAAGAAAGGTGAATATCGCCGTTTGTTCAATGTCCGCATCAATGCTGGCGTTCGTCCACTAGGTTTGTCTTATAGTAAATTCATTGACGCTTTGAAGAAAAAGAACATTATGTTAGATCGTAAAGTTCTCTCCGAAATGGCCAATGAAAATCCTGAGACTTTCGCACGTTTGGTAAAACAAGTCGCTTAATTAATACTTAAGACAAAAAGCCCGGTTCGCTTAGCGAACCGGGCTTTTTGTCTTAAGTTTCATTTAAAGTTCTAAATCAAATGATTGGCCGAGAGTTGGGCAAATAGCCTTAGTTGAAACATTGTCATTTATTCTCTGAACTAAAAACATGGCAGATTTTAGCTCCCCCATTACTACAAAAACTTGCTCGAGACCTTCACTTCCCTGCTCTACAAAATCTAATAGATGGTCAGAATCTTTATGTGAAGAATAGCCACTAATCATTTCTATTCTAGCTCTAACGGGAATTTCAGTTTTGTTTATAGTGACACTCTTGGCTCCATCTTGCAATAAACGTCCCAAAGTCCCAACAGCTTGATATCCTACCAGCAATAAAATGGCATGTTTGTCTGATAAATAATGTTTTTCATGTTCCAAGATACGTCCACCATTAGACATACCGGATCCAGCCATAATTATTTTTGGAGCTGGGACATTGATGATTTCATGAGACTGTTCGGCTTTAACTGTAAACTTCAATCTCGGAAAATGAAAAACATCATCTCCACCAGCTATATCCTTTTTAATAGCCTCATTCATAATATCGGTATTCCTTTCATACACTTCGGTAATTCTAGACGCCAAAGGTGAATCAACAAAAACTGGTACAGATTGTAACTCTCCATTCTCAAAAAACTCATTCATCTCATAAAGAATAACTTGAGTCCTCTCCAAAGAAAAAGCTGGAATAACCAAAGTTCTTTTGTTTTTTATTGTATCAGCAATTACTTCTTTTAATTTACGACGACGTTCTTCTTTTGGTTCGTGGTTACGATCACCATAAACACTTTCCATGATCAAATAATTTGTTTTATCTAGCGGTTCAGTATCACACAAAAGTAAGGACGGCGAATTTCCGAGATCGCCCGTGAAAGTGATTTTTCTATTTTCCCTAGATATTTCAGCCATGGCCGAACCTAAAATATGACCTGAGTCTTTAAATAACAGGGATATACCGCCTCCCAAATCTTTCTTTTCATGATACGGCAGTGAGTGCCACAGTTTTAATGCATGAGCTACATCATCTTTTTCATATAAAGGCAAAATACCAGCTTTTCTTGCTTCATCAGCCAAAACTTTTACACAATCCTCTAGCATTAAAATAACCAATTCAGCCGTTGCTGGAGTACTAATGATTTGTCCATGAAAACCATCTTTAACCAGTTTAGGAATACGTCCGATATGATCGGCGTGAGCATGGGTAATAATAAGAATATCAATATCCGCTGGATTATATGCAAAAGGAGTGCGATTTAAATTATCGGCAAATTGCGATCCTTGAATCAAACCGCAATCAACTAGCATATTAACTTCGCCCGTTTCTAATAGAAAATTGGCGCCAGTGACTGTACCGGTACCACCATCAAATGTTAATTTACTTTTGTTCATTTTTTTTCCAATTATTAAATAATAATAAAGCGACAAAACCACCCAAAACCGCTGAGCACATATCTTTGGCTGAATCTAACCAATAACCTCTATGAGATACTGAAGATATGCCATAATACATCTCAAAATATTCCCACAAAACCGAAATAATTACTATTATAAGAATAGAAAGAAGGGATCTTTTTTTATTCCACAAAACTGTTTGAAATCTTTCTGACAAACCGACAATCAACCAATAACTCGCAGCCGCCACTGACAAGCCAGACAAAAAATGAATAATTGTATCTGACCACCAAAAGCGCCAATAAATAAAATAACGAATAGCAAAGAAATGCAGAATCGCTACCAAAACCAGCATCCCAGCTGATAAAAATAATCCTCGTTTTCGCATGGGTTGATTATAGCAAAGTATAATTAAAAAATCCCGCCATCAAGCGAGATTCTTTATTAGATCCAAAGAAGATATCCCCTAATATAATATTAGGTGGGTGTCCGCAGATAAACGACCAAGGTCGCTACCGATATGAGACTCC
>CAZOXG010000031.1:0-10441 GCA_964583845.1 uncultured Candidatus Saccharibacteria bacterium | reverse complement strand
CGGTCCAACCGGGAATTAGCAACTTTTGTCTGAGTTCTCGAAGACAAAAAGTTGGGTCACAAAAAACTACAATAAGGTTCGATAGGCGTACTCGTGGTCCAACCGGGAGCAAGTTTTTTTTAAGCTTCGGGTTGCTAATTTTATTGGTGGAAGATAAACTATAAGGGTAAGTCGAGTTTGTGTATTTAAAAGTAATTAACAGATTAAATAATGTTTAAAATAATAACAAGATCAGCGGTTTATTCTTCGTTGGCTCTTGGTTTAATAATGATTTCAAATCAAGTTGCTCTCGCCGCTGCGAAGTGTACCCTTAATGGGGAAGAGGTCGATTGTGCGAAATTAGGAGAAATGGCCAAAGGTTTTTTAGGTTGGGGTATTGGTATTTTTATTGTGTTTTTTGTCCTTGGAATTTTGGCTACGGTTTTTTGGATAATGATGATTGTCCACGCTGCAAAAAATGATATAAAAGATAAGGCCATGTGGATAATTTTGATGGTATTCACTGGTCTTGTTGGTGCGCTTATTTATTACTTTGTGGTTAAAAGAAAATTTAAACAGTAGCATTCTTTCATCTATAAATTTACAGTTTTATTATTTAAGATAAAAAAACAATTGCTGTGGGGCGTTGTTTTTTTATGTGGATAGATAAGTGTATTCTCGGCGCAACCGTGAGTCGGTGATATTCCTAAATTGAAATCTGGCTTGATAAATCCCCCCAAATAAGCTATATTTTGCTTATTGGGCGATTAGCTCAGTTGGTAGAGCGCGTCTTTGACGTAGACGATGTCAGAGGTTCGAATCCTCTATCGCCCACAGCAAAAATAGCGCCGTAAGGCGCCATTTTAATTTCTAAAATATTTATGAAAATCCCAGTATTATATGAAGATAAAGACATTATCATAATCAACAAACCTGTTGGCCTAATGGTCCACGGTGATGGTAAAACCAAAGAAAAAACTTTGGTTGATTGGATATTGAAAAACTATCCAAAGACTAAAAATGTCGGTGAACCAATAGAATTGCCAAATGGAGATTTGATTCCTCGTCCTGGCATTGTTCATCGTTTAGACAAAGAAACTTCCGGTGTTTTACTTATTGCTAAAACCCAGCCAGCTTTTGATTTCTATAAAAGTAAATTCCAGAATCGTGAGATGAAGAAAATTTATCACACTTTTGTTTTTGGTGAGATGAAGTTAGACGAAGGGAGGATAGACAGACCGATTGGCCGAAGTTCTAAGGATTTTCGTCGTTACTCTGCTCAGCGCGGTTCTCGCGGTGAGAGACGTGAAGCTCTGACCGAATATTTTGTTATTTTTAAAGGCAAGGGTTATTCTTTTGTTTCGGCCCTGCCAAAGACTGGACGTACTCACCAAATCCGCGTTCACTTTATGGCGATCAACTATCCAATTATTGGCGACTCTTTATATGCACCAACTCATAAAAGAGATTTAGGTTTTAAACGGGTGGCTCTTCACGCTTATGCTTTAAGCTTTACAAATCGCACCGGAGAAGAGGTAACTGTTAAGGCATCAGACCCAGATGACTTTAAAGTGGCTGCCAAGAAAATTGGAATGATTAAATAGTAAGCCCGTATCTATTGCTTTTATCGCTAGATTGTGCTAAATTGTTCGCATTATGGAAACCAAGATATCACCGGTTAATATGGAAGAACGCAAGAAATTAGAATTGCGCTCAGGAGACACTATTCGTGTTTGGCAAAAAATTAAAGAAGGCGACAAGACTCGTTTGCAAGCTTTTGAAGGTTTAGTATTGGCTCGCAAGCACGGTTCTGAAGCTGGTGCCACCTTTACTGTTCGTAAAGTGGTTGACGGCGTTGGTGTTGAGAAGATTTTTCCTCTCTTTTCCCCAAATATTGATAGTATAGAAACAATTCGTCGTGCCAAGGTTCGTCGTTCAAAACTTTATTATATTCGTGAAAAAGCTACTAAGGAAATCAAACGCCACATGCGTAAGATTATGACCACTAAAGAGGTTAAAGCCGAAGAAGTTAAATAATTTAAAAACAAAACTCCCGCAAGGGAGTTTTGTTTTTTCTTGATAATACTGGAGTTTTTGCTATAGTAGGGAAGAAATTGTAGAAATACTTTTTTAAAATTGCGCGGATGGCGAAATTGGTAGACGTACTACCTTGAGGTGGTAGCGCCCGTTAAGGGCATGGGAGTTCGAGTCTCCCTCCGCGCACAAATAAATCGGCTAAGGCCGATTTTTGTTGCCGGAGAGCGAGTGATGTTATCACTCGCGTGGATACTCGAAAGACGTAATTTAAATTTGTACCAACGAATTTAAATGAGTCGGGGTCGCAACTTTTCTTGAACGACGGCGAAAGAAAAAGTTGTGACCGAGTCTCCCTAGATTTTTTACAAACGACCTTTTTCAATCTGTAAAATAAGGTTATACTTCATATATGCTATATACAAAAAAGGGTGATGATGGTTTGACGACAGCTTTTGGTTGTGACCAAAGAATATCTAAAAGCTCAGCTATTACTGAAGCTCTGGGCGCTTTGGACGAAACCAATTCTTTTTTGGGTATTTGTAAGGCTAAAATCAAAAAAGATAACCAGTCTGATCGCAAAATCTTGGATATAAAAATTTCTGATCTTACAGAAGATATTCAAAATAATTTATTTGTAGTTCAAGCTGAAGTGGCTGGGGCGGATAAAAATATTACAACAGAAAATATTGAGTTAATTGAAAAAATAATTGGCGAAATTGAAAAGGAATTACCACCAATTAAAACTTTTATAGTTTCTGGTTCATGTATTCATTCGGCTAATTTTGATTTTGCTCGTACTTTAGTCAGACGAGCTGAAAGACGGGTGGTGGCGGTTGGTGAAGAAGGAAAAGTAGTGGTTAGTAAATATACCCTTATTTATTTAAATAGGTTGTCCAGTATTTTGTTTGCCGTGGCTAGATTACTAGCTGTTCAGTCAGAAGTTAAAGAAATGCCTCCAAAATATTAAGGCCAACAAGGCTACCTTGAAGAATCGAAAAAATGTGATAGTATCAAGCGTGTTGGAATGATGGTGGCTATAGTTTAGTGGTAAAACTCCGGTTTGTGGAGCCGGTATCGAGAGTCCGATTCTCTCTAGCCACCCAATACAAAAAAACGCTCTAGGCGTTTTTTTTGTATTGGGTGGCTAAGTCGACATGGGGATGTCGACGTGAGAGAATCGGAGCCTGTTTGAGTATTTTATCGAGCCTTCTTAGGCGAAGAGAAAATCCAAACACGGGTACTGATCCTGTGAGGAGAGATTCTCTCCAAAATTATTTTTGGAGTGGCTAGAGAGAATCGGAAGACGGAGGCCGCGAAGCCAGACGAACAAAGTGAGTCTGCGACCAAGCAACCTAATTTTCTTCATGGTACTCCGTGGTGGAAAATGGAAGCACTCTTGTGGTGCCAGTTAGTAAATCTGACTAGTTCTCCTCAAAATATTATTTTCAAAAAAACTACCGAAAATGCTATAATGTTCCCATGGAATCAATTGTTTGTTTTGCAGTTGCCTTAGTCTTTTTTATTGTATTTGTTTTAAATCTTTTTTGGGGAAGAGTATATGACTTCCCAATGTATTTTAGCGATATTAGACAATATAAATGGTTTGCTTATAAAAAATATGAACCCCGTAACTTTTGGATAGGAGTATTTTTTTATACATTTATAATTTTACTCTTTGTTATATTAGGGATTTTGCTCAAATTTGGTCTAATTTATCTAAGATAATTTTTTTATAACCAAGTTTTTTCAATTACTTTTGTTTTTATATTTGCCACCAAAATGCTATATTTAGTTAATGAATAAAACCTGGCCTAAGTTAATATTTGAATTACCCACCATTGAGGCTGAAACAGACACCCTGTTTGATTTTTGTTATCGAGAGGATTCGACTGATTGGGACTGGAGTGAGATGGTCTACAAACAACATCCTAAACTAAAAGAAATGCTAGTTGGTGTTAAGAATAAGTTGGAGTTTTATAATCAGATCCGTAACTATGTTGAAATTTATGCCAAAGAAAATAAGGTAAATATAGAACGAGTTAGGGAAGTCTTTCAACAATCTTGGAATGATATAGAGGAGAAGTATTATACAAGTCTAGTTAAAGATTTTGAAATAGGTTTTCCAGAAGATATCAAAGAAATAAAAGGTTCTATTTCTATAAATCCAATCTGTCCGAGATATCTTGATAAATGGTCTTTTAACGTGTTTTATAAATTTTCAAATGAGAGTGCTATAAGTGTTTCTATTCATGAAACAATCCATTTTTTGTATTTTCAGAAATGGTTAGAGATTTTTCCTGGTTATGACAAAGCTAAGTTTGAGACCCCATACTCTGAATGGAAACTAAGTGAAATATTGGTTAATCCAATAATAAACAATAATCCAGTCATTCAAGAAATATTAAAAGGTTATAAATCTCCCGGTTATGGCGAGTTTAGAAATATTGTTATTGAGGGAAAGCACTTGAATGAATACTTCGGTGAAATATATCAGGAACATTTAATAGGGAGGATGTCTTTTGGTGATTTTATAAAAAAGTCTTGGTCCGAATACAATAAGTACAAGGATATTATAGAAGGACAGTCTAAGTAGAAGTGATATAATGTGCATATGAGTAAAATACTAAGAGTTATATTGATAGTTGTGGCAGTGATTATTTTGGCCTTTGTTGTCATGCTTGTATATTTTAAATTTAGCACGCCTAAACCTTTTGTGGATGAAAATATTTATAATAGATATTCTGTACTTCAGAATGAAAAATTATGGCGTAGTAAGGAGATAGAAAGTAATGATTCTAAACAGTGGAATATAATAAATATCAACACTTCTATTAAGAATGAAGGTGATGGAAATTTTCTTTGTGGCGATAAAAAGGCCTTATTTGCCAAATACTATTCATTTAGTGATTCCCGTTTTATAGGAGCCTGGAATAATATTTCTATCGTTGATTGCCCAGACTATTATTTTGTTTTTGAGTCGGGTGACCGTGGACCAAAGCTTTTCGGACCATTTAAGTAATCATTAATAATTTATATAATAAATAAATGACAAAAATAATTAATTTTATAAAGGAATATCGCGTGGCTATTATCGGCGGACTTATAATTTTGTCTGTAGTAGCAACTGTAGAATTACTTTCGGGGCGATCACTTTTTGGACCTGACGGCCGATTTGGCTGGTGGGACAATAATGTTTGGAGCAGTGAAAACTCACAACGTGTGGCTGATGCTTATTCTTTCTCTCACATTATTCACGGTATCCTTTTTTACGCTTTTTTGTGGTTAGTGGCCAGAAAGCTACCTTTGAAATATCGTTTTTTGATTGCCCTAGTTATTGAAGCTGGTTGGGAACTATTAGAAAACTCACCATTAATTATCAATCGTTACCGTGAAGCAACTATCGCTCTAGGTTATGTGGGGGATAGTGTCTTGAACTCTGTAAGTGATGTCGTGATGGTAGTTATTGGTTTCTTGATTGCTCGCTTCTCTAAAATCTGGATTAGTATCGCTTTGATTATAATAATGGAATTAGGTTGTTTATTCTGGGTTCGTGATAATTTAACCTTGAATGTCTTAATGTTAGTTCATCCTGTTGAGTCAGTGAAGGTTTGGCAATCGGAGGGGCAGCCTAAATAATTAACAAAATTATAGATGCAAAATAGTTGATTTTGTCCTTCATTTTCTCCGGTGTTATAATGTAATTATTAATATTAATAAAGATAAAATATGCCCCCGCAAACAGAACAAATACCCCCAGTATCAGCATCACAAGTACCCGTAGTTAAAATAGGGAAGTTTAAAGCTAGTAAAACCATCGTAATGGAGTCGTGGAAAGTTATGATGCTAGATAAAGAAATAATGTGGTTTCCGGTAATTTCAATCATCTCCACAGTATTGGCAATATTGGTAATCGGTATTATATTTTTTATTGCTTCGGCTGCCGGTTTGTTCGATGCTTCTAGTCGACCATTTAGCACTATTTTAGCTTACACTCTATTATTACTTGGTTACACCTCAGTCTATTTTGTTATTAATTTTTTCCAAGCCGGCCTATTCTTTGTGGTTCAAGGACGTTTTACTGGTCAAAATTTAAGTCTTAAAGATGGCATTAATAGTGCTAAAAAACAAATAAATAAAATTCTTCTCTGGTCACTTGTCTTGGCCACTGTTGGTTTGGTGTTGCAGATTATTGCCAGCAAGTCCAAAATTATAGGCTCAATTGTATCCTCCATACTTGGCGCAGCTTGGAATGTCTTAACTTACTTCAGTCTACCAGCTTTGGTTATTGGTAATTTGGATGTTAAGGAGTCATTCAAAGAATCAGCTAATATAATGAAGAAGACTTGGGGTGAAGCTATTATCATTAATTTCGGTGTTGGTTTGTTTTTTGGCGTAATTACTTTTTTACTCATAGCCTTATCTATTGGAATAATAGTATTGGTTCCAACCTTTGCTGTAATTGCTTCGGTGATTACTTTATTTGTCATTGCAGTAATTATTATGACAATCATTTCTTCAACTCTAAGTTCGATCTTTAAATTGGCTTTGTTCGATTACGCTCGCACAGGAAGAGTACCTCAGGGTTTTTCTGAAGATATAATTAAAAACACTATTAAAGCTAAATAAAAATGAAAGAAACTGAAATTGGTTTATTACACACAATTTCTTTTGGTAGATATTTAATACAGGAATACCGAGAACATTGGCAAGAATCAGAAGCTTACACGGCTGTGGTGACGCTACTCCATATAGAATCTATATTGGATAGCGGAAGGATTTTATTAGAACCAGAATCTGATCGGCGAATTGAAATTAACAAAGGTTTGGATGAAATTAGGGAGGGGATAGTGTTATTAATAGAAAAGATGGATAAAGCACAATTGGAGATAGTTTTGTTTTCAGCTGGAGAACAGTTTAAAAAAGCTTTTCTTTCAAATAAATAAGATTTAAAAAAAACGGCTAAGGCCGTTTTTTAATTGCTAATTAAACATTGCTATAGTTTTAGTTTGTGCTAATTTTATATACGAACCACGAGAGTAGTTCTCGTGACCCAAAATCGGAGGCTTGTATGTCGAACCGAAAGAAAAAGAAGAAGGGATCCGAATTTTCACTCTCAGACTGCATGGCGATCGCGGAGTCTCTGGCTGGACGTGAAAGTGACTCTTTTATCTCGTCTGATCTCGTAAAACAGACTCTGGGTGTGTGTGACGATCGGCCAGTAAAATTGGTCAAAGCCAAGACTTTTGACGACGCCATGGCGGTTCTCATGTGCTGTGAAGCGGGCGCTGAAATTTCCAATCGGGCTTGGGACCGGTGTCTTGAGCTCGTGTCGCACCCTCGGCACTTTCAGTCGCTTCGGCGATGCTTGAAGAAATTGAGTTCGCCTGAAGGAGCCCCTGCTTTCAATCGCCGGCGTACAGCCTTGATCAGAAAGTATGCTGACTGGTACAAAAAACAAATGGACAAAGTCCAATAAAAAAAGAAAGGTGGCCACCAGTCAAATGACTTGGTGGCCATAATTTTATTTTTACTTGTGATATAATTTAATATATGAAAAATTTTCAAGACAAAGGATCTCTCGTTAATAAATTAGAACATCGCACTCGCGGCTCTAGATTCGAAGGTGGTAACCGCGGTACGGCCAAAAGACCGCAGATGAAAAGTGGCAAGGGTAAAAAATAACAAAAAAAAGCCGGTTCGCGACCTAAAACAAATAGTAATTTGTTCGGTCAAGTCGCGAACCGGCTTTTTTATTTTTTCCAGTTATCTATTATAATCGCGGTCGCGATTCCCACATTTAAAGATTCTGCCTGGCCATAGCGGGGAATAGTAATTTTATTAGTTACCAAGGCTTCAATCTCTGGGCAAATACCATTTGATTCATTACCCATAACCAAAATTCCTTTCTTCGGAAATTTAAAATTGTGGACATCTTCACCGGTCATAAAAGCACCCAAGATTGGTTTTTTAGTATTAGCCAAAACCTCTTTTAAATCGGTGTAGAAAATATTAACACGAGTGAAAGAACCTTTTGAGGCGGAAATAACTTTACTATTGTAAAAATCTGTACTAGTTTTAGAGGCGATAATATTTTTAATACCATACCAATCAGCAATTCTAATGATTGTACCTAAATTACCAGGATCTCTAACATCATCCAAAGCCAAAACTAAGTCATCTTTGGAAAGGTTTGGCAGAGTATTGTTTTTTTGTTTGACTATGGCAATGACAGAATCATTAGTTTCTAGTGTGCCAGCTTTTTCCAATTCAAAAGCCTCGGTAATTTCGGCTCGCCCAACTTTACTCTCAATAAGTTCAAAATTTTGATCAGAGAAAGTTGAGGTGGAGAATAATTGCTGTATTTCAAAATCCGATTGTAAGACTTCAATCACGCTTTTGGCCCCCTCAACCAAAAACAGACCAAGCTCTTGGCGATTTTTCTTGTCGTGGAGGGAACGAATTAATTTGGATTGGCTATTGGTCATAATTGTCTAAAGCATAGCAAAACATTGCCATACAGGCCAGGCCTAGTTTGTAAAAGAAAGTTTGTCTAGGCCGGGCCCGTGCTAAGTGTTATTATTTACTTATGAAAGAAGAACGAAAAACTCCCAAATGTATTGGAATTATAATGGATGGAAACCGACGTTGGGCCAAGGAATTAGAACTTGACAGCACAGCCGGACACACAGCTGGATATGAAAAACTTAAAGAAGTTTTGGCTTGGGCTAAAGATTCTAATATTAAATATGTAATTGCTTATGCCTTTTCAACCGAAAACTGGAAGCGTGACCCTCGAGAAGTAAAATTCCTAATGGATCTTTTTAGAAAGGCTCTTGATCAAAGTGTTGAAGATTTTAAAGATAAAAATGTTAGATTAAAAATAATGGGCAACAAAGAAAAATTGCCAAAAGACTTACAGAAGAAAATTATTAAGGCTGAGGAAGAAACTAAGAATGGGGAACTATGCCTGGTTTTAGCAATTTCCTATGGCGGTAGAGCAGAAATTTTGTCAGCGATAAAAGAACTGATTGAAACTAAAACCAAAAAAGAAATATTGAAATTAACCGAAGAAAAATTCTCTAATTTCTTATGGACCAAAGATATTCCCGATCCGGACTTAATTATTCGCACGAGTGGGGAATTGAGAACCTCAAACTTTTTACCGTGGCAATCGGCCTATAGCGAATGGTTCTTTTTGCCAATGTATTGGCCGGCTATAACTCGAGAGGATTTTGATAAAGTAATAGATGACTTTGGAAATAGAAAGAGAAGGTTGGGGAAATAATTAGATATTTAATCATGATATGTTATAATCATTTTATGAAATTTGAACTTAAAAATAATAAAGACGGATTTGTCATTCCTTTAATTATTGCGATTATTGCCCTATTAACTGCCGGTGGGGGAACTTATGTTTATGTAAATAAAATAAAACCCAATTTAAATTCCAATAGCAAGAGTATCCAGGCAAATCCAAATCCAAAAACAGAAAAAGTTGGAGGAACTCTCTTTGATTCTTCTCTGAGGGAAGCATCAAAGTTATCGTCATTAAATTGGACAGCTGATCAAGGCATTATGGTTTGGAGTGACGCTAATAAAGCCTGTTCAGAGGTTGGAGGTAGATTACCAACTCGTGATGAGTTAAAAAATGCTATAAGTAATCAATTTGTGGATAAGGGGGATACCCCTGGCGGATTTGATGAAACTAAAATGTATTGGTCCAGTACTGATTTAACTTCTGAAATTATGAAAAAAAATAATATCGCGTCCAATGCTTATTATATTGTAGCCGGCCATATCAAAGATCACAGTGTAGATAGTATGCCGTTTCCCCTAGATACTCCTAACGTTTCAGTTCGTTGTGTTAGTGGTGAGGTTGATTATTCTGGTAATAATCAAACAATAAATAGTGCGATTACCCCCGATCAAATTTCAGGAAAAGCCGAGGATGTTTCAGTTACGCCGGATCAAACTAAAAGTGATACTACCGCTCTCGAAAAAAAGAAAAAAGCTTTGCAAGCTTTGGTTTGGACGGTTTTGCCAAAAGAAATGAATTGGAAAGATGCTATTTCTGCCTGTGCAGCCATTGGTAGCAGATTGCCCAAAGAAGAAGAATTCCTCGATTTAATGACCGTAATACTAATTAAAACTGGAAAATATCCTATGGATGATAAAAGATTCACGAGCGGGTATGCGTGGTCTTCAACCGAGGACCCAAAATCTAAAGATGATAAAAAAGCACTCGCAGTCGATTTTCTTGGTATGTCTGATCCTCGTCCTAAAACATATAACCAACCAGTTATTTGTATTCGTTAGTATTTAAATAAATTTAAATAAATAATTTAACATATAAATATAATGATCGATCCTAAAATAATTGAGTACATAAAATATAATTTATCCCAAGGTAAAAGTCGGGAAGTTA
>CAZOXG010000030.1:0-10835 GCA_964583845.1 uncultured Candidatus Saccharibacteria bacterium | reverse complement strand
ACTCTGAAGCCTAGCTTGGCCCAGGAGTGTAAAGTGCGAGCGTTGTGATATGGGTCGAAGTTCTTGAGTTCGGATTCTCCATATCTCTTTTTAATTTCCTCCATAACCATAGCCTTAGTGGCCTCTGAGCCAGTGTAAGAGCTAACTGATTCACCGATGATTTCTTTGATACTTTTCATATATTGCTAATAATAAAGACACATGAGGACTGGTCATGTGTAAGAAGTGGCTAACTAATTAATAAATAAATTACTTCTCAATCATATAGTTAATTAAGTCGTAGGCACTGAGGGGGGGTGGTCGATTCGTGTGTGGAGGGTAAAAGGTACCATAGTGAAGGTAACCCCTTGTCAATTTTCAGGGTCCCAAAAATTTTTTCCGCAATTTTTCCAAGTTAGTGTCAGACTATACTGTATGGAGGGGGGCAATATGAAGCGAAATATCCGCACTTCATTCTGATTGATTTTGATATAAAAGGGTATAGTATTATAAAAAATACAATTTTATTCCCAATATCATGAAAGAAACTTATTACATTGCTCCGTTCCTAATAGATATAGTTGATTTTGTTGAACCAATTTCAATGGGAACTTTTGTCATTAGACGAATTACAACAGATGAAAGAAATAAGTTTTTTAATGTTAAGTCTTTTGAAGTAAAACAGGATGGAAGAATTGAGATGGAGTTTAATGCTAGTCAGGGGCCTGGAAATGAATGCCTGTATGATATGTATTCACCAAATGAGATGGAGTCATTCAGAACAGATTTTAAGATGAAAATGTGTAATTTTATTATCGAATGTAATTCATGTGATGAGCCTGAAAAAGTGCATAAAGAATTTAATAATATGATTTTTGCATTTCGTTTATATAGAAGTGGTTTTGTGTGTGCTCCAACACTAATTTCATTTAATAGAGTCGCTTATAGCCACCCTCAGTACGTCAGAAATAACGATAATTACAAAATAAATACAGAAGAAATCTCAGAGGTAAAAAAAATATATGATGCCGTTTGTTTAACGACCAATAGATTATTATTAGATGCCTTTGGGGAATTTAATGATTGTGTAGACATAAAAGCAAATATAAAGAAATCATTTGTGGGTCTAGTTAGTATAATTGAATTACTTTTTATTAATGGTAGTAATGAAATAAGTCTTAGGTTCTCATTGTTAGTGAGCTATAAGTTGAGTAATATCTTAGGTTATAGAGTTAATTTTGACGAGATTAAAAGTATGTATAAGTGCAGGTCAGATATAGCACATGAAGCAAACTCAAAATTATTAACAGGAGAACTTTTAGGAAAATTAGAGTTATATACAAGGACATTGTTGATTTGGTACATTAATAATTACAACTGTAAAAATTATAATAAAGAGGAGGGGCTTTTAGAGGTGCGTAATAAGCTAAATATATAAGATGTAATTAACTGGAAAAGTAATATAATATACACATATGATAAATCAAGAAAAAATCCAAGAGTGGGTAAGAATCTATTTAAAACATATTCAGGACATTACTGTTGACGTTCATGTTAGTCGTGAAGAAGGATATAAGATTTTGGCTGTCGCTAACTTTCAAAAATATTTCAATCTAGAAGCTCCAGACTTGGCCAGTATGTTGGAACAAGCAATTACTAACAATAATTTGGTTACTGGTGCTCAGTATTGGCCACGTAAGATGCTTTTGATCTATGCTCAAGAATACACAGAGGAAACTAGAACTGCTTTAAGAAATCTATGTGATGAATCTGTTGATGTTTACACTCGTATTACTAATGCAAGAGAAGAGTTTGAAAAGATTAATGATAAGAGAATAGAAAAAACTGGTGAACAAGGACATTCATATATAGGTATTAGATTTTTGAGTTTACTTTTAGGATACATTTTTCCAGACAAATACAACGCTTTAAAACCAGTGGAATGGAAGTTTTTCTGTCGCTATATTAATCCAGAGTTTGCTATTCCAAATAAGACCTTGACTGGTGAGCAGTATCGTTACTATGAGCCTTGTATTGAAGCTTTGAGACAATACATTAAAGATAGGGAGGATATTAAGGTAATTAAAGATGCTTTGGTTAGAGGCGCTGGGTATAGCGACGATAATTACCATTGGATGACCCAAAATGTTATCTATGTCACTGCTCGAATCTTGGCTGGAGAAAGATCTGATCAACAGCCTGAAAAAGTAGAACGAACACACGAACCAGAAGAGGAAGAAATATTGTCAGAAAATGTTGTTAACACAGACGAAGATAATACTGGTTTCATGCCCCTAGAGAAACATCTGGAGGAATACATTATGAACAATTGGGACACTGTTGATTTTGGTGAAAAGCTAACTGTCTATCGTGAAGATGATGGAACACCAGGTCAACAGTACGTTACTGATGTTGGAATTATTGATATCTTAGCTAAAGATGCTAAAGGAGATTTTGTGGTTATTGAATTAAAGCGAGCAGAATCTAAATATCATGTCTTAGGTCAGGTTCTGAATTACATGCAGTGGGTTAAGGATAACTTGGTGACAGAAAAAGAGAAGGTTCGCGGAATGATTGTTGTTGGAAAGGCTGATAATACTTTGAAGTCTGCTTTGAAGCAAGTAGCTGATAAGGTTATTTTGAAAGAGTATCGAATTAAAATGACTCTTACTAATCCTCAATAAATATATGGCAAAAAACAGAGAATTAAAGGAGGCAGTTGCTATGGGAGCTTTGTTCGTTGGTTTATATAAACTTTTTAAAATACTTCTAACACCAAAAAAAGTTGAGAATGGCGGTGTTGCTAATAGTGTTGCCGAACCACAAGATTTTGATAAATATGTCGCAAAAGTTCTCCTTGATATTAAAGATGGAATTGATAAGTTACAGCCTTTACTAGATTTTAGTAAGATTTTTGATGGTGCTAGAGAGGTTGAATCAACTGGTAAGGTGTCCGATTTTCAGGTCCTTATGAATGAAGAAAAACATAACACAGAGGCAGTCTGGAAAATCTTTGCTAATTTAGATCAAAAAATTGGTAGCGTAATTTGGGTAATGGATACCAGCGAGCCAAAGAATATTCAATTAAAAAGAAAGGAATTGGGCAGATTAGATAATTTTGCTAACAGTTTTAAGAATCTACTAGTTACTAGAGGTCAGATTGTCAGACAGTTTCGAGACTTATATGATGGCAGAAAAAGACGTGAAGAAACAAAAAAGCGAGAGGAGGAGAAATTAGAAACCTTAGTTAAAATATTTAACAAAGATAAAGAACGAATTTTAGCTCAGGCGGAGCTTCTTAAAAGCGTTGTTGAAAATTTACAAAAGATTTAATATCTAAACAAGTTGAGTGGAGAAGATGATGAATTAGAAGTGGTTGATGATCAAGAAGTGACTAGATTATTGGCATAGTATAAAAAATGCAATGACAACTAAGAATGAGTCAAAGAATAAACAATTCTCCGAAGAAGAGATTAAAAATATATGTGAACTTGGAGATGTCTTGAGAAGGATTGATGCTTGCCTAATAAAAGAAGGTGTGATTAAGGTAGTTAATGGTAAGAGAGTGTTTCCAAGTATTAAAGAAGAGAAGAAAGGTAGATAAAAACTAACCCCCCTAGGATTAACCATATAATTATAGCCAAGGAAAATCCATTAGATATATATAATATCTCAGGGTAGGGTTAATCATATATTTGAAAATGAAGACTATTTTTGTTATTCTTACCATATAATGAATTTTAGACCTATTTCCAACTGGATTCGTTCTTTGTTTCAGCAACAATCCATCATTCCAAAATTTCCCAAATTTAAGTTAATTGAGCTTTCAGATTATAAAAGCGTGGAAAAGATGACCTCAAAATTTCCAGCCTATTCAGATTTCAATTTCTCCAACCTGTGGATATGGAATCTAAAAGGGGAAATGGCCATCTCAATCCTTAATGATAACTTAGTAGTTAAGTTCAGTGATTATGTTACCGGACACCCTTTTTTGTCATTTATAGGGGATAAAAAAGTTAATGAAACGGCTAAGGAATTAATAATGTTTTCTGAAAATAATTACTGGTGCAAAACACTAAAGTTGATACCTGAGATGGTTACTAAATCACTAGATCAAAAGGCTTTTGAGATAATTCCTGATATAGATTCTCACGATTATGTATTTTCAGTTCCACAACTTGCTGTTTTAAATGCCTGGCCACAGAGCAGTATGAGTCAAGGTATTAGAAACTTTTGCAAAACATACCCTGATTATATTATAAGAAAAGAGACGATTAATGAGGTATCAGAGGATAAATACTCCAATTTATTCAAAAAGTGGTCAGAAAATAAAAAGATAGATAATCATTTCGAATTCAACGAATACCAAGCTTTTAAAAAAATATTTGAGATAAAGAATGAGAATATAAAAATAATCTCGCTGTATCTAAAAGATGTATTAGTTGGTTTTTCATTATTTGAAATTGTAAATACAGATTACGCTATATCTCATTTCATCAAGGCTGATGTTGAGCATCACCCAGCAGTTTACGATATATTAAATTGGGAGGAGGCCAAGTTTTTAAATGAACATAAAATTAAATATTATGATTGGGAGCAAGATTTAGGTATTCCAGGCCTTAGACACTCAAAAGTTAAGTATAAACCAGTTTTGTTTTTAAATAAATATTTTGTTAAAAACCGAGATTAAATCTTTTGCTTTTCCTTTATTATAAAGTATTATAAGTAGACAATTATGAACAATACAAAGACAGAGCCATTCGGATATTTAATGACCCTAGACCTATATGGCTGTAAAGAGGGACTTTGTGATGATTTGGGCTTTTGCTATGCTTTTCTTGAAGATCTAGTGGTGAAGCTCAATATGAGTAAACAATCACCACCTTTCATTTTTAAAAGTGATGAGGTTAAATACCCAGACAAGGCCGGCTTGAGCGGTTGGATCCCTCTTATAGAGAGTGGTATACAAATACACACCTTAACGCCGAAAAACTTTGTTTCTATTGATATCTATTCTTGTGGGAAGTTTTCTGCAGAACACATAAAAGAATTTGTTCAGGATTACTTCGAGTGTCAGGAGGTTGAATCAAATTACGTTGAAAGAGGACTTAAGTATAATCACATAATATAATGAGTTGGTTTTTTATCGCTTTAATTGGTCCGTTATTGTATGCAATGACGAACTACATAGACAAAATCCTTTTGGAGAAGGTATTTAAGGAGGGAGGCGTAGGAACTATTCTTTTATTCTCTTCACTAGTCTCTGTGTTCGCTCTACCGTTCATATTTTTAATGGACAGAACTGCTTTTAGTGTTGGTGTTTTGCAAATTTTAATTCTAGCTGTGGTGGGTGTGCTAAATGCATTAGTTTTATGGTTTTATTTAATAGCACTTGAGGATGAAGAAGCATCAATTGTAGTTGTGTTTTATCAACTTGTGCCTGTTATGGGTTCAATATTGGGGTATTTCATCATAGGTGAAACACTGATTCAATCGCAAATTATTGCCATGGCGATAATTATACTTGGAACTACAATCATCTCCTTTGAAATTGATGCTGAGAATAAATTCAAACTTCGTCGAAAAACCATTCTGCCGATGCTGGGAGCGGGTTTTTGTTGGGCACTTGGAGGTGTACTATTTAAATCTATAGCTCTACAAGAAAATCTTTGGCGCTCACTTTTTTGGGAACATTTAATGATGACCTTGGTGGGCGTTTTGATATTTATATTTATCCGATCCTACAGAAACAACTTTTTAGTTGCAATGCGAGAAAATACCAAAAAGGCACTGTCTCTCAATTTTTTAAATGAGACCCTATATATTGCTGGAAATGTCGTAGTTGCTTTTACATACTTACTTGCTCCAGTTGGATTGGTTTTATTAACAGAATCATTTCAACCTATCTTTGTATTGGGAATTGGATTATTTTTAACTTTCTTTTTTCCCAAAATTACAACTGAAAAGGTTCACGCAAAACATATTTGGCAAAAAGTCATAGCAATAGCTATAACTGGAATTGGTACATATCTACTTCTTAATTCGTAACCGTGGTTAAAGATAGTCAGTCTTCACGTAAAAGTTTATTTCTGTTATACTTTTTATATTATGAAATCCTTCTTATACGATCATGTTCTTTCTTTTGTAATTATTCCACTCGTTATTATCGTCTGTTTTATTTCTTATTATCGTTTTATGGTCAGGAATGATTATGTAGTGGGGTATGAGGGTAAATGCAATCCAGCCATAGAAAAATGCTTTGTTGGATGTGAGGATGACGCGTGTACAAAAAATAATTATTATTCTAAAGTACAAAAATACGCACCAGATTTATACAAGGAATGTGGTAAAGACATTACAGATTGTGAGAATGCTAGTAAATGTCTTCCTGGAGATCGAAATTGCTCCATTATTCACTGTGATCCAACGGTTGAAGGTGATACTTGTGCAACTTCAACGGTAAACATTGAGAGTACTCAGGAGGTAGAAGAATCAGGTTCTACTACTGACAAAATATTACCAGATAATACAACCGATAAATAATTTATGATTTGCTATCTATTTTCGGAACCTTCATATTTTTTGTTTACCTCTGGTGTACCAGCTTTGTTATATTATGCATATATTCCAACCACACTAGTTACTCTTTTTGTAGGATTTTATATTTACAGAAATGGCATGCATTCCTTGCTAAATCGAATATTTTTTGGGATTTCAATTTTGTTTTCTCTCTGGACCCTATCAACTCTAATCGAATGGACCAATATTCATATCGAATTTATAATGTTTGTTTGGAGTTTTGGAAGTATTATATTAGGGTTAATAGCGATACTATCAATTTACTTTATTTACGTTTTCCTAGAGAAGAAAACCTTTCCGCTTCGTACGAAGTTGGTTTTAATTTCATTAGTTGCCCCAGTTATACTACTTTCACCAACATCTCTGCATTTGACTGGTTTTGATATAACTACTTGCGATGCTTTTAATTTTGAGTGGCTACCATTTAAAATTTATTATGTTTCTCTTGGGGTGATGGCTATGATTTGGATTTTTGTATTACTCGCACGCAAATATCGTACCGCAACAGCCGATTTTAAAAAACAAATAATCCTAATGGGTATGGGAATGGAGTTTTTCCTTTCTTTGTTCTTCCTTTGGACCTCGTATACCTATTATCTAACACAAATAGGGGCGTCATCTGATTCACAATTGGAAATGTACGGTTTGCTAGGAATGGTGATATTTTTAATTTATATAGGTATTCTGATGGTTCGTTTTAAAACTTTTAATGTCAGACTCTTGGGTGCTCAGGCTTTAATGTGGACGATCGGTCTCCTTGTGGGTTCAGCCTTTTTCTTTGTTAACGTTGATGTTAGTAATAGGACCATGTACATACTGATTTCCGTTACCCTTGCTATTGTTGTGGTGGCTGGTTACACACTAGTAAAATCAGTTAAAAAATTGGACCAGCAAAAAAGTCATATCGAACACCTGCTTAAAATCAAGTCGGAGTTTATAGACGTCGTTTCTCACCAGCTCCGTACACCAGTATCAGTTATTAAAGGGATGGCCTCAATGCTCAAAGACGGAGATTTGGATGATATGCCAAAAGATCAAGTTGATATATTTAAGGCTGGTATTTATGAAAAGTCGGTAAAATTGTCGGATATCTTGAACGATATGTTGCGTTCGGCTGAAGTAGATATGGACAACTTCCAATTTACACCAGAAAGATTGAAAGTTCTTAATATATCGCAGATTGTTAAAAATTCTTGTAACGATTTAATCACTCTGGCGAATGAAAAGAAACTAGATTTCAAGTGTTCAGTACCAGTTGATGTCGAGAATCTTAATGTTCAAACTGACGATATGTTTATTGGCCAATCTCTCAAGAATTTCATTGATAATGCTATTAAATATTCTAACGAAAGTGGATTTGTTCATGTGGAACTAGAAAAAGACGGAAAGTTTGTAATTATTAAAATCATTGATAACGGTATAGGTATTCCACCAGAAGAAGCTCATAAGTTGTTTGAAAAATTTGTTCGAGCTAGTAATGCCGTTAATACACACGCTTACGGTACAGGTTTAGGTTTGTTCTTCGCTAAGAAAATTGTCGATGCTCATACAGGAGGAAAGGTTTGGTTTGAGTCAGAGTTAAACAAAGGCACAACTTTCTTTATTAAGTTACCGATTTCAAATTTACCAGTCACCACATCCAATAATCTGGTCAAGAGTGGTCTAAGTTTAGTTTAACTATCAATTACCTAATAAAATAATAATATGAAAAAAGTCCTATACATTGATGACGATATTGACCAATTAAATTTGTACCAGCTCGCTTTTACATTGAGAGCTAAGGATAAAATAGAATTATTTGTGGAACATGATGCTAGAAAAGCCATTGAAAGAATACGAAGTATTAAACCAGATTTAGTATTACTAGACCTAGTTATGAGAGATTTTAGTGGGGCAGACGTGGCGGCAGAAGTCAGAAAAGAGGCCGATATTAAAGATACTTTGATCGTAGCTTTTAGTAATTCATCGACTAATTCGGCCGTCGTAAGTTCTCTAAAAGGTGTTGGAATTACGAACATATGGGAAAAGATTGAAATGATACCGAAGATGGTGGTCGAAAGAGTGCTGGCATTGCTAGGGGAGAAGTAATATCGTGGGCTTTGAAATAACTATATGAAAAAGAAAAAAGTAGTAATTTGTGCCAGTGCTTCATTCGAAAAAGAAATAGTCGAATGGAAGAATAAACTAGAAAGTTTGGGCTATGATGTTATAAAGTACCCAGAAAAAATAGGTGAAGATAACTTTTTGGAGGATTACAAGCTTGTTCATGTCAATCACTATAATTCTATTGTGAATTCAAACATGATTTTAGCTCTTAATCTTGAAAAAAAAGGTATCACTGGATATATCGGAGCAGGGGTGTTTGCCGAAATAGCATTTGCTATCGGATTAAATAAAACACTCAACAAAAATATTGAGGTTTGTTATTTAAATACTATTCCAAACGAGGTATTGCCTTACTCTGATGAGCTAAAGCTATGGCAAGATTTGGGGTGGATAAAGCAATTTAAAGCTTAAAAAAATGAACAATTCAGACATTGTATACATTTCAGGGCTTTTTGAAGATATAGATAAAGGTCTTTATCCTGTAATTAAAAACATCTTAGAAACAGGTGCTTATAACTGTGTCTGTATTCAACTTTACAAAAATAGTAAAGATTTTGGATCTTACCCTTTCGATATAGAGATAAAAAGAATTGATCAAGAAATTGGGAACTACAATCCGAAACTCATCATTGCTCATAGTTTAGGTGGATATGTTGCACTTCAACTACAAAATGATATACCCTTAATACTATTGGATCCATCAATGCCAATATCTGAAATAATTAACAACAATCTTCAATTAACGGAGAGTGGTTATTTTTACAACGATGGAGAAACAACAATAGGTCTTTCAAATAATTTTATTAAGTCACTACCTTTAACTCCAACGATAGATCAATTAACTAAAAGTTCTAAAATTAAGGATATTTGTATCGTGGGTGCGGGTAAAGGCGGATACAGGGTCGCTGAAAAATATAAAAACAATCTATCAACAGCAGAATACACTTTAATGGGTGATGCTGACCATAATTTTTCTGAGGTTTCTGTTCAGAATCAAATAATGTTAATAATTAAAAAGCGGCTTGGAATTGACCAAGACCGCTGTTAGAGTAGGTGTAATTATTTCTTGAGAATGTAATCACAAAGAGTCTTCGTGATGGGCAATTTTGTCATTTCTTCAATCCATGCCCAGTGACCCTGTGAGTTGCACTCCAAAAAGACAATTTCACCTGTGGGAGTTACAATCATGTCAATGATACCGAACGAGAGTGAGAGTTTTTTGACGATATCTACGCATTTTTTCCGCGTATCATCATCAAGCTCAAAAACCTCGTGGGGAGTATTTTCAAGATCGTAATTCCTCCAATCAATTCTCGTCTTCTCGCTTTTCTGCGAGTCGATTTTGCAGGATAGGACAGTATCACCAATAACATGAACACGAAGTTCGAATTGCTTTGGCAGATACTTTTGAAACAAACAAGGACACCCTTGTAACATTTCCTTGCCTATGGAGCCAACGTCTATCAACGACGTCAGAATCCTCTTGCCTTCAATGCTGATTCCAAGGTTTCCTTGTTTTATCACCACCTTGCTGTCTCTAGCAAAAACCTGAAGTGACTCGAGATGGTTTGTGAACAAGGTTTCCGGAACGTTGAATCCGATACCTTGAGCCAAACGCAGTTGTTTGAGAACGTTCCTGCTTTGGACACTGGCAGATGGGCGATTGACCCAGGTGGCATTTGGCAGTTGAGCCTCATACCATTCCTTAACACTGTCCCATGATGCAAGAAAGAGTTTTTTCTCGATGTCATCTTTGAACCAAGTTGGATTGCACTTAATCCAGGGATGGTGAACAAAGACGGCTTCATATTCTTCAGAGAGTGTGCCATTGCCACAAAGTATCATTGGAAGATCGCTTGGTGGTTTCTTGTCGAAATCAAAATTGATCCTGTCCACACTGGCCCAATTGGCACAGTAGGATTGAACCAAGTCTGCATGACCATTTTCACTCCTAGATAATATCAAGATTTTCATGTTATCACCCCTTTTCTTGTTTTATTATTAAGAATGCCCGACATAAAGATGGCGGGCATTTTGAAGTGTGTGACGAAAGCAGCCGAATTACTCGTTGCTTTCGTTGGTGTACTCAGTTGTCGGGCTTGTGCCTGACACCGCCTGAGTCTCGGTTACGAATTGGCGTAACAGAACAAACACGGTTCACCTCCTTTCCT
>CAZOXG010000029.1:0-12165 GCA_964583845.1 uncultured Candidatus Saccharibacteria bacterium | reverse complement strand
GTCTCGCGATATTTCTACCTGTCGAGACCTTCCAGTGCTCTACCTCCAGAGGGTAAGCTTGACGCTAACCCAAAAGCTATTTCGGAGAGAACCAGCTATTACCAGGTTCGATTAGCTTTTCACTCCAACCCACATGTCATCAGAAAGTATTGCACGGCTTATCTGTTCGGCCCTCCCTTCATCTTTCGACAAAGTTCAGCCTGCTCATGGGTAGCTCACCTGGCTTCGGGTCTAATGCTTACTACAAACGCGCTGTTCACACTCGGTTTCCCTTGGACTCCGTCCGTTAAAGGACTTAGTCACGCAGCAAGCATTAACTCGTTGGCTCATTCTTCAATAGGCACGCTGTGACGGATCGCACTCTAAACGCAAAATTTAAAACGCAAAAAACAAAACACTTTAATGTTTTGAGAATTGAGTCAGACTTTGTATTCAAAGTGCGACCCGCTACAACTCTTTGTAAGTATACGGTTTCAGGTCTATTTCAACGCCCTCTCCGGGCTGCTTTTCACCTTTCCCTCACGGTACTTGTTCACTATCGGTCTTCTAGAATATTTAGCCTTACCGGTTAGTTCCGGCAGATTCCCCCGAGCTTTTCGTGTCCTGGGGTACTCAAGAACAATAACAAGAAAGATATTTTATTTTCGTGTACGGGACCATTACCCTCTAAGGTCTAGCTTCCCAGCTAGTTCCACTAACAAAATATTTTTTAACTTTCCTCACTTAAAAGTGAAGTTATCGTCTTACAACCCCGAATGTCAAATCGCTGCCAACGAATAAATCGCGGACACCGAATTGACATTCGGTTTGGGCTCTTACCTTTTCGCTCGCCACTACTAAGGCAATATCGCTCTTACGAGCATTTTTTTATTTTCCTCTGGGTACTGAAATGTTTTACTTCCCCAGGTATGCATCTTATGACAAGCACAAGATTACTGATTAACAGTAGAGTTTCCTCATTCGGAGATCTTCGGATCAAAGGTTGCTAGGCACCTCCCCGAAGCTTATCGCAGCTACGCTACGTCCTTCATCGCTTTTTGAAGCCAAGGCATCCACCATATACTCTTAAATTTCCTATTAGGAAATTTAAAAACCACATATATTGTTTCAACCTGTTACATAAAATCAATCATGTAACGGGCTCTTACTTTTACTTACTTACTTCTTTACCTGCCTGTCTCCAGTGCTCTCATAGACCCTCACGTCTCACTGTGACAGAATTTAATTTTCAAGTTTCAGTCGTACGGTATTCCTTGTGGGAAACAAAAACCGCTTTTTTAAGCGGTGATTAAGACAGCGAAAGATTTCGGTGTTCTTATATCCGCTTAACTTTTTGGCTGGTTTTTATACATATCTGCAACGCTGAGTAGTATAGCCAAAGTACAATAGAAGTCAAGCAGTAAAAAGCCTTTTTATATTTTGTTTCTTACGATTCCAAAATAAGCAATATTTAATTGGGTTTTTTGGCACCAGCAAAAAAAATTACTAAATATTATTCTATAAAATTTATCCAAAATATTGTCCTAAATTACACATTTTTATATTTTTAAAAACAAAATTTAAAAGCCGACCACGGATGAGGTGGTCGGCTTTTTATTGATTATGATTATCTGATTTTCTTCATCTCACTCTCCCCTAACTTGTCTAATATAGTGTTATGTGGGTAGTCTAGAACGTCACGGACCAGTTTATCACACATCGCTAGGCGGTATTTAAAGTCGGCCGTTTCAAAGTAAGTATAGGTGATTTCTCGGCCGATCTCGGACTCTAGAGTACGAACGATGTTTTCCAAAGAATTTTTCTTGAGATTGTCCCCCACGACGAATATATCCACGCGACTAGTCCAGTTCTGAATAAAGACACCGGCCAAGATCACTAACTTCAATTTACCAACATGGGCCAATCTCTTGAGAATCTCCTCGTCTTTTAGGAGTTTGGAGCCGGTCAATAAATTTTGAAATTGTGAAAGGAAAACGAAACTAGTGTTCAAGTACCAACCGATCTCTTTCTTACGAAAACTCACAACTTTCTTTCCAACCTTCTTCTCAGAGTGAACAAAGAATACTTTCTTGCGAATCAGACCAGCCTTCTCCAAAATAGAAACTTCCTCTTTTACCTCCTTCTCTTTGGTTTTAATCCGAGTCACGATTTCCGCAACAGAAAAAGTCTTGTCTGTATTAAACAAAAACAAGCGCATCAATTTAACCCGAGTTACCGTTCCTAAAAGTATTCCTAAAGTTTCCATAATTGTTATTCTAAAATATTTGCGCTCATTATAGCATAAACGCTATTTAAAATAACAATTGACAAGTTGAGTGAAAAATTCCAAAACAAAAATCGCTCCGAGCGAACTCGGGGCGATTTTATGTAAATTATTTTAGGTTAACTTTACCACCCGCAGTCTCGATAGCTTTCTTCAAAGTTTCTGCATCAGCCTTTGGCATTTCCTCCTTCAAAACTGAAGGTACACCGTCAACTAAACCTTTAGCTTCAGCAAGACCTAATCCCAAAGCTTCTTTAACAGCCTTGATAACACCAATCTTGTTTGCACCAGCATCTGTTAATTCAACTTTGAAAGTTGATTTTTCTTCAGCGGCAGGAGCGGCGGCGGCAGCTGGGCCAGCAGCTACAGCGGTAGCTGAAACACCAAACTTAGCTTCAAACAATTTTACTAATTCGTTCAAATCGATAACTGACATAGATTCAATTGCATCAACGATGGCTTTGAATTTAGCAGGAACCTCAACAACTTTATTTTCTTCAGACATAATTTTAATTTAATTTTTAATAATAAGACTCCGATTAGGCTTTCTTCTGAGCGATTTGATCCAAAGCGATCACCAAACGCTGAATTGGAGAATTGATAACATTGACGAACATACCGTACAAAGTCTTCTGAGAAGGAATGGTAGCAATAACCATCATTTCTTCTTTAGACATGAACTTGCCATCAAAAACACCACCAACGATATCTAGTGAATCTTTGAATCTCTTCTGAAATTCAAATACTTCACGAGCTGGAGCTGTAAGATCAGCGGCATAAGCCATACCAATCTCCCCTTCCAATACCGGCATTTCACCAGTAATTTTTGCCTCCGCCATTGCTCTCTTCATCAAAGTTTTACGAGCAACAGTAGCACCAACTTTTTCAGCACGCAATTTCTTGCGCATTTCCTTAGTTTCAGGCATTTTGAAACCACGGAATTTGTAGAAGACGACTGACTTGGAATCTTTAAAGATTTTAGACAAATCGGCAACCACTTCTTTCTTTTGTTCTAATGTGAATGACATATTTTACGAGATTTAACTCGTTATTTACAAAATAAAAAAACGACCTTTAAAGCCGCTAACGTAACTGCCGGAGCAGTGAGATTGACCTCGACCAGACTTATGGTTGCTGGTTGTCTTTGGCTTTGTTTTGTAGTCTATAGGAAAATATCAAAAAGTCAAGATTGAGTCATGCTATATATATGTATGTTTATTGGCTAGCAGTCAGCCTATGGCGGACTGCCGGTCTTCCTAGACCCCCACCCTTTTTTGTGATAGCTTTACCCCGGAGATACAACAAACCCAAACGAGGAGAAAGTGTCATGCTGAGTAAATTAATCACTCTTATCAAAGAATCCTTTGGTCACCAGGCAAAACTAGAAGAAATCTCAGACAGAAGCCTCTGGCAGATCATTTTGAACCGGCTGGCCAGAAAGATGACCCAAGCTAGCCATCAGGGCAATTGTGAGTTACGTGAACATTGTGGAGAAATGATAACTAAATTCCTTCAGTTGGACCTAGCCGTAGCCCGAGGTTTTGAAGAATATCAGCAAGCTCTTTTCATACATCTTCACACTCTTCAAAGTGTGGATTGGAATTTCTTCTTCTACCACTTGCTTCGTCACCAAGCATCGACGTATGCCCTAGCCTACAAAAAAACCATTGATCTCACCTTCTCTTCTGAAGAATGTCGTACCTTGCGGATTTCAGTAGAGAGACTTGCACCAATGATAGCCATGGCTTTTCCAGACTTACACAAAACTCTTCTCCAAAAAGAAGAATTGTTGACGATTCGGGAAATCAAAGAAGGTTGTCACTCTTTTGAAGAGCTGTACGCTTTCAAATGTGCTTGGTTTGATATCATCGACAATCCCCGAGTTCGCCGAGCTCTTTTACAAGAACTGGTCAAATCGGCCAGAACCGCTCGCCAGTGCATCCTGTGTGTTAGAGAATGTGGAGATGATGAGTTGTATATTGCCAAAATGGCGACCAAGAAATGTCACTCGTTTCAACGGTAAACAAAACCCGCTAGCGCACCCAGTGTGCCTAGCGGTTTTATTTTTTCATTTTATGACAAAGATGAAACCTTTGTCAGATTAATTATTTACGGCCAAGTAGGATCCTACAATCGCCGCTGTCTCCGCTCTCAAAACATTTTCACCGAGCGACACAATCTTGCACCCATCATTTTTTGCAATAGCCACTTCCCCCTCGGACCAGCCACCTTCTGGGCCAACAAACAACCCAATCTGACCAGAAATTTTCTTGCCCGCTATTTTTGTTTTAGAAAAATCGAAAAACAAATTTGCATCGTTCCCTTGTGCTTGTTCAAGTGATTTCTCAAACTCAACAGGCTCGCTGATTTTAGTTAAATAACCCCTACCAGACTGCTCACAAGCCTCTACAATGATTTTATTTAGTCTCTCCATGTTTAGACCCAACTTTACTGTTCTTTCGGTAATAACCGGAACAATTTCCGCCACCCCGATTTCCGTCGCTTTTTGAGTTACCAGTTCAAAGTTTTCTTTTTTCAAAATAGCACAGTACAAGATAACTCTGTTTTCTGGCATCGGCTTACTATCAAAAACATCGTCTAGACGGATAACAGCTTTTTTCTTTTCAATTGACTCCACCACACCCAAAGCTTCAGATCCCGTTCCATTAAATATTTGAATAGTGGCTCCTATCTCTAAACGTAAAACATTTCGTAGCTGATTAACCACATTATCGTCTTCAATAATCAAGTTTTTTTCTGTCGGTGAAAATTTAATATAAAATCTATTTAGTCTCATAAGTTAACAATAACAAAAAGACTAATAAACACAAACGATTGTTAATTTTGAGTTGTAGTATCATCTAACGGCACCTCGTCTCCTTCGGAGGTTGTGACACCTCCAGATGCAGGCTCGGATGAAGTAGACACCATACTATCTTCCATTATGGGCTCGTTTACCACATCTGAAACAATATCTACAATGGTTGAGGTAGTTGTTTCTAAAATCTTTTCTTCAGCTGTTGTAGTTGCGGTCGTTACGACAACAATAACTGGTTCAACAACTGGTGTCTCAATTACCATTTGTGTTTTTGGCATCTCAACAGTCTGAGTTGTAGTAGCGACAACCACGTCTCTATTAGTCTTAGTCATTTCAGTACTTATATACCAAGGTTTAAATATAATACCGTTAGATACTTCCCCACCCAATCCAAGAGGGTTAGTTCTAATATTTTTTGGCCCCGTATAATCGCCCCACCAATTATTCCAAAAGGCAGCGCCATAAACCGGTAACATGTTTTTGACGGCCATAGTAGAATTATTTTCAAAAGTACTATTACTAATTCTGACCTCACCACGATTAACCTGCATACCAATATTATTATCATGAATTTTTAGTCTCTCACCAGTAAGGTTTGTGCTATAAGTGTTTATACCGACACCATTATTTTTAAATTCAGAGTCGCTGATTTTGAATGTAGAATTGGCAACATTTCCAACCGAACTAATAGCTGCATCGGAGAAACCGGAAAAAGTTGAATTTGATATCTCGCCGTCACCTTCACTACTAACCAAACCGTATCCAGAATTACTGGAGAGGCTCGAGCTGGCGATTCTAACTGTTGATAACCTAGAAGACATAATTAAACTACTGCTAGATATTTTGTCTTTAGTTAATTGAACATTATATAGTTCTATTAAAACGTGTTCTCTGGCAACGATTATAGTGTTACTTAAATTAGAATTACTAAGGCTGATTTCGGAATCATAATCTACCCCTATTTCATTTTCATTTTTACAATTATTTAACGTTACATTATTAAATTTCAGCTTCCCATTCACAACCTTAAAATTACAATTGTAATTATTTCCATCAAATACTCCGTTATCTATCAATAAAGTACTACTAGCATAAACTTGTATTCTCAAGCCACTTTTAGATTCAATGTTTTTTATATTTACGACACTATTAGCAGTTTGCCACCAAGACCAAACGCCGTCGGGGTGTGAATCCCAGCCTCTGTCCGGACCTTCACCTTGTTCATTAATATAGAAATTATTGATATCCACTTTTGAATCATATTCAACATTATTTAATGGAACGGCTTGTTCAAAGCTTAAATTATTAAAAGTTACATGGTTAGTTGAATGAACCGAGATTCCACCGTATTCACACCTAAATAACATATTATTTAGATTATTTTCACCCTCACCATAACTAATACTGGTGTAGTCAAACATATCAGCCAATTTGAATTTGGCCTTACCGGTAGTTGGATCGATTAGATCAGAGTTACCATCGCCAAAAGTATCTCCACCGTATTCGTCATCAGCATAACAAGTCCAAACAACACTCTCATCACCACCAAAAGTGGTTATATTACCCGAAATAACATTTTGTGAACCAGGACTGAACTTTATAATTGTACCGGCCTCCATTTTTAAAAACGAACCCGGCGGGACAATAAGTCCACCCTCGACCAGGTATGGTGAGTTGGCTTTAGTAAGTATTACTTCCCCGCTTAATTTTTTACCCTGGTTTATAATATAACTAATATTATTTCTAAATCCTGGTGTTCCAAGTATTTTTTCATCACCTACAAGCGTTGGGTTGTTTAGCTCACTTTTAGTATTTGACCAATTACTATAAGTTGCATCGTTGGCCCGGTCATCATATCTTTCTAGCGAAGTAGCTGAACCTAAGTTGCACCAATTTTCACAATATGGTACCTCATCATAAATAGTTGGATTTTCACTTCCAAATGACAAGGTTAAATCTTCACCAGTTTTGTCCAAACCAGATCCAAAAGAAGTCGTGAGATTGGCTATTGGTTTTGTTAATACACTATTAGTAGAACTCGAGACTTGTCTTTCAATTACATAATAACCCTTGGGTGAAATAACACCGTTCAATTTTATTTCTATTGTCGAACTACTATTTTTGATAAAAGAATCCTCGAGTGGTATTGAATAATCATTTGGATTATACAACTCTAACCACTGTAGGTCTGGGTAGTTGGTTGTGCCAGTATAAAAGATTTCGTTAATAATAACTGGTTTAACAGTCTGAAATATCTCTCGTCTTTCCACGTTAGATACCAGACCCTCGGTATTAACGACGGATATTTCCACAATCGTAGAACTAGTAGCCGACAAGGTGATTTCTGTTGAGGTGCTGGTAGTAGAAGAAATCTGGTTGTTGATTTTCAATATATAATAATCGGCAACTTGATCTGAACTCCAACCCACAGTCGTTGTCGCGGACAAAAGAATACATTTGTCTTGAGAGATTGTCTTGAAACAAGGATCATTTTTTATAGATAACTTTGGCAAAATAATAATGGGTTCAGTTGTGGTGCTGGTTATTGCTGTTGAAGTAGAATCGCTTACAGGTACAATTGTTTGGATCTCGCCAACAATAGTTGAACCCCCACCGGAAAAATAAATTGGGACAAAAGATAAATTACTGGCAACGTCTTGCAAAGTAGAAACATCTGGTAGATTTTTGGCAGCTTCTTGAGTTAAGAGTTCCTTAAATTTTTCGGCAAAGTTTTGAATATCCGAAATAGAAATATCGATGATAACATCCTCAGGTAAGCTATTCTCAGTATTATCTGATGGAGCTGTTTTTATTATTGGCGTCCGATAGGAATCTATGTCCTTTATAGGAGTGGACGTAGAATTGTCCTTTTGATTATTAACAGGAAGGATATTTGAAGTAACCGCTGTTATATTTTTGGCATACTCGTCTGGATTAAATATTGTAGCCAAACTAATACTCGCTTTATTATACAAGTCTGTAAGCATATCCAGCAAACTAGTAGTTTTGGAAGTCGTTGAGGTTGTGATTTCAGTATTGCTTTTAGTGGTATATTTTACTACCTGGCTACTACCATTTTTAGCCACGGAAGTTAGATTTGAGGAAATCTCTGCCACCTCACGACCAGTAGTTTTAACTGAATATCCAACACTTTTAGCCACCTTTCCTATATAAGCAGCCGAGTCAGATACCCAAAAACCAAAACCACTAAAGATTAGACCGACCGTACCTTTTTTAGACAAGCTTTCATCAAGTTTTTTATTTTCTAAATCAATCCTATTCCGCTCAATTATTTGTTTTTCTTTATAGGCAGTTCTAGCTTTTTCACCCTCGGCAAAAAAGATTTTAATTAAACCCACGCCATTAATAACAGCTTGTTTGCTGAGACGGGAGAAGTAGTCTTGGAAGACAGAAGGGTCTTTTTTATCGGGATCGATTAATAAATATACTTGTTTTTTATTTTCATCAATAAACTTACCTAAAATTATATGATTATCACCATATAAGGAATCCGTTGCGTATGCATACTTTTCATCCTCTTTTTCAATAGAAGGCACGTCATGTTCATAAAAACTATCATTATTATTTATAGTATCCTTACTATAAAAATTTTCGTTAGAATATTGGGCTATGAATTCAAAATAGGCTTTGGCATCACTAAAATCTTGAGGGTTTGATATAGAATAATCTTTAGAGATTTTTACCAAATCGGCTTGGGTAAAATTATTTTTAACCCAACCCTCAAAAGGACTACCGTCTAAATGTTGATCACTTCTGGTGTGATCTGGTACTGACATATCCTCTATTAAATGCAAAATATGTCCCAAGGCATAATAGGCTTCTATATTCTGTCCTTCGGCATACAACTGTATTGCTTTAGGCCAAGAATAATCATTCAAAGCCGAGTCCTTTAAAGCCCAGTCTATAGCCGAATTATAGCCATATAATCCCATACTGTAGGTTGGATCATAGAAATGATTCAGTGGACGGACCCCTAGCCCACCGAGATCCTCATCACGAGCACCCTCGATAATCCTTTTTGATTCCTGATCAGTAAATTTCTCGCCAAATGATTGCTCATAAACATCAACTACGGCTTCAGATAAGCCTTCATGGGTTATGTATTCTGAATACGCCCAAGCAGACGACGGCAATACCGCCAATAAAAATATTAATGTATATATTATTCTATTGAACGATCTTCCAGACATTGGTGTAAGAATTCTTAACAAAAACTTTTTCAATGGTACTTGTAGCTCCCTTTTTAATTATCAATGGTACTACTCTTCCACCAAGTGAAATGGTGGTAGTAGAAACATCTTCTTTAGCCACATCTTCATACCCTATGGAATAATATTCATTATAAAAAGATCCTTTACCTATTTTTTTAATATTTTCATTCCAAGCAGCCACCTCATCTAAATTACTACCTTTCAAACTCTTAAGCTTTTCTTCTTGTTTTGCTACTTCATAATATTTAACTGCCGCCTCCCAATCACCTTTTTTTAGAGTCTCAATATACATCCCCAAAGTTTCCTCCGGCGTCTTACCTCCCACATAGTCAATCTTACGTGCTGCCTCAATCTGAGCCTTTTTCTCTTCAATCGGACGCATCATATTCTCGTATCTTATCCATTCAAAAGCGGCCATATATTCCTTATAATCACCATGAATATAGAGTCCTATGATTATAAAGACGGAAACAAAAATAATAACCAACATCAGTAAGTATTTAACAATCTTTTTTATTATCTGTTTCATTTTTTTAATGACTTAATTAAAGATGACCAAACCAAAATTTCGGACTACCCAACTAACGAGCTATTAACTGTTTGGGGTCAACGATTGGTTTCTCGCTCTGAATTTTATATACACCAAGAACCACCATCAAAACAAAACATAGGATTATCATCAACAAAAAGGTTGAAAATTGACTGAAAAATTTATTATTAAACATCTTAATTGACATTATAACCCGGATAAAAAGTCCCCACAAAGCTAGACCATAAACCTCCCCAAAAACCAACCTCGTTTTTAGTTGGTGTAGTGTCGGAAGTGGTACTAGTAGTAGAAATATTTTCGCTATTTCCAGCAGAGTTGTTTAAGGTTTTTCCCGAATAGGCGCTAATGACTGAGGCCGGCTGATTATTAAGAATACTGTCCGACTGAACTGGTGCAGGCGCAGGATTAGTAGCAGCAAGAGCGAGGTTTTCTGACTCAGTGGTGACTGTTTTTATACTGGAAGCCTCTAAGGCATTTTTATAAGCCAAAACAAAGTTTTCTACATCGGCTTTGTTAATCATAAGTTCAACAGTAGCAATAGAAATAGTGCTAGTTGATTGACTTGTGGACGGAATCATATTAGGGCTATTATCTTGTTTTATAAGGGTATTTTGGTAAATTTGACGGCCGGATGGATTATTCAAAACGACTTTGTCATACTTACTAAAATTCAAATACTCTGTTGGTATTCTAACCTCTTTTTGAGATCCGATTATGGTATCTGAGGGTATAACATAAGTATTGTCTACCCCCACTAATTTCCAGCCGTCCAAATTTATTTCATACTCCCCGTTATTTTTCAAAGTAATGTATTCGGGTTTTATTTCAGTAAGACTGATTTTTGGTTCCAACACCTTTACATTTGATCTAGACACTGCCTTTTTATCCACTGAATCGGCGTTCAAGACAACATTATACTCGCCAGGGAAACGATATACATGTGATATTTTTTGACCTTCAGAGATTGAGCCATCCCCAAAAGACCAGACATATTTTTGAACAGAACTGTTTGATTTAGCTAAAAAACTTATCGGAACACCAACATAAGCTAGACGGTCCCTGCCTGAGGTTATTTTTAGATCATTATTAGTATCATAATCACTAAGTTCTTCTGTTCCCGAATGGGTAGAAATATAATGATAAACAATCCTGGTGACTGTATTAACTGAGGAATTAGTGTTTATAGAAGAAGTTGCCGAGCTGGTAGTGGCATTACTGGCACTTGAAGTACTGTCAGTGGAAGTACTGGTAGTTGTAGCGCTAGTGTCCGCTACGCCAATAATTGTCGGACTTGTAGCTTTCCAAACCCCATCTATCTTTTGTAAAGAATTACCATCCCCCGCCGCCCCCATTGATGAGTCATAGGACATGGAATCAATCACAATATTTTTATCATCTTTTATGGTCACTGACCCTGAGGTGTTTGTTAAAGTGAAACTACTATCAAATACCTTACCAGCATAGCTTGGATAATTAACCTTAAATTTATCTGGATCATCAACTAACACCAACGAATCACTTTTATAAATAAGGGTGGAGCCGGCGAGATCTTTGATCAAATGGTTACTGTCATTGATTGTTAATTTAATTTTTGAAATCTCGACGTCGGACTCGTTGTCATTCACTATTTTGACCCACTCCCTGTCTGTATCAGTACCTTTAGCGTCATACATAACCTCAACAATAGATATTTTAGCTAGAACGGTTTGTGGCAATAACATAAACAAAAAAATAACTATTAAAGTCACCTTAACAAACACATTTATACCAAACAAAAACTTAACTGAATTATTTTTCACCGCCGAGCAACGATAAAAATAAGAAACTGGAAATAATTTTGTTCTATGTATTTTAAGCATATAAAAGAACTAACAAAATTTATAATGAAAATATTATAGCAAAAGTTTTTATCTCAAAGTAGTCCCCTTTCCTTGACCACCCTGTGGATAACTTTTTCGCCGAAGACTACCTTCGGCGAAAGTTGCCGAAGGTAGTCTTCGGCAAGATTAGATATAATAATATTTAATGTTTTTTATTTAAATCAACAAAGAACTTAGCAGGATCGAGTTCTAACCAATCTAAAATTTCTTTTGAAAAAGATTCCTGATTGGTAAAATACTGAGGAAAAGCTTCTTTATTTAGCAAGTTTCCCCATTCTCTTTCCACACCACTCCAGTAATCAAAAAAGCTAGAATATTCATAGGATTTAAGGAATTTTAAAGCTCTATCAACGTCTGTTATTCCATTCAACTTCCAATCTGGTTCAAATAGCTTAACCGGGTTTAGATTTATATACGAATAT
>CAZOXG010000028.1:0-12480 GCA_964583845.1 uncultured Candidatus Saccharibacteria bacterium | reverse complement strand
TGGCCCTATCGTCTAACGGTTAGGACAGAGCCTTCTCAAGGCTTAAATCGGGGTTCGATTCCCCGTAGGGTCACAAAATCTAAAAAAAAGGCTATAAATGGCCGTTTTTTTGATTTTGTGACCCTAAGTAAGTGATGTTATCACTTACGTCGGGGAATCGAACGGTCGAATATATTTCGAACTCCAATGAGAAATATGAGACCGCGTTTCGACTGAGTTTTGTGACGACAAAATGAAGGAAGAAAAGATAAGCGAAGCGTTCCCCGTAGGGTCACAAAAATAAACTGCACGAAGGTGTAGTTTTATTTTTGTAACCCTAAGAAAGTGCTGGGGAGCACTTTCGTCGGGGAATCGAAGCCTGGTTGAGTATTTTTTCTAGCTTGTAGCGTAGAAAAAATCCAACCAGGGTACTGACCGTGTAAAGGTCGAATTTCCCCGCAATTTATTTCTGTATACTCATCTTTCTGTTATACTTAGATAGTGAAAACAAACATATATTTCTTACGACATGCTGAAAGTGAAAGTAATAATAATCCTCTTTTTAATGGATCTGTAGATGGGTTGACAGAAAAAGGAATCAAGCAATCCAGAGCCGTTACAAAATATTTTAAGGATAGAAAGATATCTAGTGTGTTTAGTAGTGATGTTCTTCGAGCAAAATTAACAGCAAAAGAAATATCTGATCATCTCGAAAAGGAAATCATTGTCTTAGATTTTTTGAAGGAGAGAAGTGTTGTGTATAAAAGTCCTAATGATTACAGTTATAAAGAAAATGGTGACTCATTTAAACAGAGATTGTTACAGGCAAAAGATTTTTTGCAAAATTTACCCGAGGGTGATTTTGTTGTGGTAAGTCATGCAATATTTCTAAAAGCATTTATTTCTTTTTTATTGCTGGAAAACTATTTTAATGATGAATTGTCGGAGCAAATTTCTAGTCGATTGATAATATAAAATGCTTCAATATCGAAATTTATGTTCAATAAAGAGAAAAATAAATGGAAGTTAGATTATATCAATAAAAAATTAGTATAAATTTGTAAATAAAAATTACCGAATCACTCTCCAAGTGACGCGGTAATTTGTTTTTGGAACATTACGTTCCTACACCTCCAATGGCGGTGGGAAGAAAAGACTGCCAGACGCATTGGTAATATAACAATTTATGAAACCTTCACCAACTGCTCCACCTTTATATTTACCGGCTAAAAAATAACCGTTGAATGTCATTTCGTAATGTATGACATCAGAACGATGATCGTACTTTTTTACAAAGTCAATACTGTTCAGGGTGCCCCGGATCCAATTCATGTTCACATACATTAATCGCGAGTTTCCAAAGCGGTCTTGCAAATATCCTGAGAGATTTGTTGTGCTACGACGTTCGCCGAAAATCACTCCAGAAAACATGAGGCGTGTGACGGCCTCATGGGCTATTGTTGGCACGCTACCACCCACTTGAGTGAAACGCTCAGTTCCTTGGAGTCTCTTGTGGAAAGAGAACCCCTGAATCAAGTAGATTGCCATGGGAAACCTCCGTTTACTATTGTTTGTTTAGAACTTTTAACTTAACTGATTCTCACCTTACCAAACCACTCCTCAATCTGTCCCTGATTAAGGGGTTCAAATGTCGGAGTATTGCTCGAAATCTGATGTCCGCACTTTTCACACTTGTCTGGACCTTCCAGCCAAATTACTCCAGTGGAAACTTCCTCGGAAACAGTGATCTTGATTTGTGCACCACACTTGTCGCACACTTCATCAAAGTCCAGAACGGTTGGTTTCATTCTTCCTTGGGTGTGAATCTCCACCATTGCCATCCCGGTCTTGAGTTCGGGGTTAATCTTCTCACGCTTTCCAATTTGAATTTTCATTGTGACACTCCTCTTTCTTTTTTGATGTGAGTTTAGTCGCTTCCAGACTTAAACTACCACCAAATTCTAGTTATGTAAAATATTAATTTTAAAGCGTAAGTACTAAAATGCTATTTATATAAATAATCATAGATTATAACGTGATAAAATAATTAAAATGAGCGAGTCCACAATTGGATCTCGCTCTTGGAATCAGTCCGTCGACTCAGATTTTTCTTCGTCGGGTTGATCGTTTTCCAGCTGTGCATCACAGCAAGGACAGATAACTGCCAGCTTGTCGTTGAATTTGCACCCACACTCGGGACAGGTACGAAATTCTGCTATTACTGTGGCCTCCGTCCTGGCATTTTTTTCTTGTAGCCACTCTGCTGTGAGCCTCTTCCTTTGACACTCTGTCACCGGTTCTGGACCCCTTACAAACGGGACGCCCATTTGTTTGAAGTGACTGAGTATGTGAGGGATGTTCTTCACAAGCAAGTAGTCCCATACCCAAAGAATGGTTCCGAGGCTACTGCTATAACCACTCTTAGTTTTGTACTGAAACCCGTCCATGTAGAAACATAGAAGCAGGTCTTCCGCTTTCACTTCAACGCCTTCGTGTTCAAGAAGAAAAATACTTATTCGTTCACATTTTTCTCTGTCGCTGAGTTCCGGCATAACCTACCTCCTTCCAAATTGTGAATGTTTAACTCCACCAAAATTATAATATAGTTATTGGTAATGTGTCAAGTTTGTGAGTACAATAATATAGGCGGGGCAACGACTGTTGCCCCGCCTATATTTAAAAACATTTAATTTAAAAGCTTTTCTGCCACCGCCTTAACATCGGATCCGTCAGCTTTACCTTTAAGATCCTTCATTAGGGCACCTACAAAAACGCCAATTTTAGACTTGTCAGTAATACCTAACTCCGCTTTTTTAGCCTCGGCTATCTTGGTAATTTCTTCGATACTCATGGTCTGTGGTAGGTAAGCCTCCAAGACTTTTAATTCAGCCTCCTCATCGGCCGCTAATTCTGGTCGTCCACCTTTGTTGAATTGTTCAATAGAATCTTTTCGTTGTTTGACCAGTCTTTTAACAATAGCGATAACATCTTCATCGGTGACTTCTTCATCTTTTTTAATACCTTTAACGACATATTCTTTGGAAACGGAGTCGGTTAAGTTTCTTAAAGTCATTAAGCGAACTGTATCCTTCTTGATCATTGCACCTTTGATCTCGTCTTTGATTTTTTGTCTTATCATAGTTCCTCTATTCTAACATATTTGCTATAATGTTCCATATGTCTTCAACAGTTTTAATATTGCTAATAGTTCTGATTGTTATTATTTTACTAGTTAACGGTTTGCTAGTTTGGAAGCTTTTGACCAAGAAACCGGAAGAAAAACCAAAAGATGATATTGGTTTGAAGCTGATTTTACAACAGTTAAATGAAATCTCCAGAACAGTTGATGAAAAAATGGGCGAGACAACAAGACAGATGAATGAATCTGTTCGTCATCAGTTTTCAGAGTCGGCCAAGCTTATTCAAGACGTAACCAAGGGTTTAACTAAATTAGACGAGACGAATCGTCAAGTGGTTGGGTTTGCTGATCAACTCCAATCCTTGCAAGATATCTTAAAAAACCCGAAACACCGTGGAATTTTGGGTGAATATTATTTGGAAACTTTGCTTCAAAATGTTTTAGCTCCAACTCAATACAAGATGCAGTATGCTTTTGCTAATGGCGAAATTGTTGATGCCGCCGTCTTTGTAAAGGATAAAATAATTCCTATCGACTCTAAATTTTCACTTGAAAACTATAATAAGTTGAGCGCTGAACAAAATCCAGCTGAAAAAGAAAAATTGGAAAAAGCTTTTGTTAATGATCTTAAATTACGTATTTTAGAAACTTCCAAATATATTCGTCCCAAAGAGGGGACGATGGATTTTGCCTTTATGTTTATTCCACACGAAGCGATTTATTATGATTTATTGATAAACAAAATCGGAGCGATAACAGAAGAAACTGATAATTTGATTCAACGTGCCGCCAATAAATATAAAGTAATTATTGTGTCGCCAACCTCGTTTTTGGCCTATCTACAGACCGTGTTACAGGGGCTTAAAGCGATGCAGATTGAAGAATCGGCTAAAGAGATTCGTAAGAATGTTGAAGGTCTACAGAAGCACTTAAAGAGCTATGAGGAGTATCAGTCTAAACTCGGAAATGCCTTGACTACAACGGTGAATCACTATAATGCGACAAATCGAGAGTTCAAGAAGATAGATAAGGATGTGGTCAGAATTACTGGGGCGGAATCTGAAATGGAATTGCTGGAGGTGACTAAACCAGAGTCGGAAGAATAAGTTAACCAATGATTAGGGATATGGAAGGCCGGCAATTCGCGGAGCGAATTGCCGGCCTGTCTTTTTACCCCTTGCAAAAGTTTTTAACCTAGTGTAATATAGCGCTTATGGAATTTGCAGTAATACAAACAGGTGGAAAGCAATATCGCGTTTCTAAAGGCGATCTCATCAAAATTGAGAAGCTTTCTGGTGATTATAAAGAAGGTGATAAAGTTACTTTTGACCAGGTTCTCTTAGTTGATAACGGTCAAGATACCACTTTGGGCACTCCGTTTATTAAAGGTGCAGCCGTAACTGGTGAGATAAAAGAAATCAGTCGCGAAGGTAAAGTTACAGTTATTCACTACAAACAAAAGAGTAAATATTTCAAGAAAGCCGGACACCGTCAGCCATACTTCAAAGTTGAAATCTCTTCAATTAAATAAATTTTAAAAAACATCCGAGTTCCTCGGGTGTTTTTTTGTATCAATAATTAAAAACCGCTCCCGGAAAAGGTGAGCGGCTTCGTCAAAACTCGAGAAAGGGTTACGGACAAACCCATCTAAAGAATCGGCATAGTAATAAATGTCCGCCGGTGGCTAACCAGGTACAGAACAAACCGGTTACCCAGGCTATGGCGATAAAAGTGGATTTCCGCAAAACCTTCCAAATATTGGTGGTTTTAATAAAGCGAATCATAATATTATCCTTGGAACGGGGACCGTGGTGATCTACTAGATATTTAGATATAAGAATTAAAATTATGACTCCAAAGAACTGACTTATTGGAATTATTGCCCAATCGAAATTCACTCGTAAAATGTCATAAATGGTGAACAAAGTGATACTGGCGGCCAGAATCATTACACCTTCGATCAAACACCAGATAATCAGATTGAAGATAAGTTCAATGACCTCAAATATAGTCAAGACACGAAAGTTTGAGTCTTCTTCATCTTCCTCATCCTGGATAACATTATCAATTTCTTCTTTCATTTAGCACCTCCAAAAGTTTGTCTGTTTTGCTACTAAACCTAGTTATGGGTTCATTCCGGAATCAGAATAACATTTTTACGCTTTTGAGTAAAAGAAAAAATGTGGTCTATTTTCTTGTAAAAAATTTCTAAAAGTTACCCTGGTGACGATTCAATAAGGCATTTTTGATGGTATCAGGGTCGGAATATTCCAACTCTGTTCCAGTAGAAAGACCACGACCAAGTACTGAGATTTTTATCTTGTATTTATCACAAAGGGAAGACAAGGCTTGTCTTACATATTGGCCTGTGTATTCACCTTCGGGATTAGCGCTTAGTCCAAGTACGATTTCGCTCAAACCATTTAAACCTCGTTTTTCTACCTGTATCAGCATTTCGTTTAGTCTAATTTTCAACTCAGGATTTTTTTCAAGAATAGGTACATTACCACCCAAGATAAAATAACGCCCATTCCAGAAATGGCTTTTTTCAATGTTTTCGAAATCAACGTCGCGACCTACAATCATTAATTGAGAGACATCTCGATTAGCGCTACGACAAATATCACAGAGACTGTTCACTGTGCGTCCCTGGGGGAAATAGCGAAAGCATTCTTCGCAAACAGATATTTCCTTTTTTAGTTCCATCAGTAGGGAACAAAGCTGTTCAATATAGTTTCCGTTCCGGGAAAGAAGATAATAAACAAAACGCTTGGCCTGTCGCGGGCCAATGCCAGGAAATTCAGAAAATATTTTTGTTAATTGTTGTATCGTGTTCATAGAAATACTGACTAATTAGAATGATCCCATACCGCCCGTTGGTTGGCCATCTGGGCCCATACCATTTTTATCAATCGACAAGAAAGTGGAACGATTTGAATCAAAGAATAGATCGACTTTACCTGTTGGACCATTACGGTGTTTTTCTATCAAAATTTCAGCGTTCATTTTACGGCCACCCCCTTCATCATTTTGTTCACGGTGGATGAACATAACCACGTCGGCGTCCTGTTCAATAGAACCTGAGTCACGCAAGTCGGAAAGACGAGGGCGACCACCACGTTGCTCCACGGCACGAGAGAGCTGGGAAAGAGCCAAAACTGGTACATTAAATTCGCGCGCCATATTTTTAAGATCGCGGGAGATTTCGGTGATTTGTTGAACAACATTATCACTTTTGGTTTTGGTCGGAGTTATGAGTTGTAAGTAGTCCACCACAATCAAGTCCACTCCTTTTTCAGCTTGCAGGCGTCGAACGGTACTACGCATTTTTTGAATAGTTGCCCCTGGTTTGTCATCAACAAAAATAGGAGCACGGGATAAGGGTTCCAAGGCTTCACGAAGTTTTTCAAAGTCATTGTCCATAGTCATCTTGCCAGTGCGAAGTTTCCATGCATCAACGCGAGATTCGGCTGATACCATACGGTCAACTAATTGTTGACTGGACATTTCCAGAGAGAAAATGGCAACTTTGGCATTGTGTTTGGTGGCAGCCTGACGAGCAATATCCATCGCCAAAGAAGTTTTACCCATCGAAGGGCGGGCAGCTAGAATAATCAAGTCAGATTTTTGTAAACCGGAAAGGGTGTCGTCAAGTTGTTTAAAGCCAGTCGGAATACCACGATAGCCATCTGGAGAATTGTGAAGTTTTTCCCAACGATCCCAAGCTTCACCCAAGGCTTCTTTCATTTCAATAAATTTTCCATTACCCCCAGCTGAATGAGTAACTTCAAAAATAGTTTTCTCAGCATCCTCCAACATTGATTCCAATTCGCATGCTTCATCATAGCCAAGATTACAAATATGTTCAGAGGCTTCAATAATCTGTCTCATCATATATTTTTTCTGGACAATTTTTCCGTAGTATTCAATATTGGCCGACGATGGCACCATATTGATAAGCTCAGTTAGGTAAGTATTGCCACCAATTTGATCTAATCTAGAATTTTCTTTCAAACGACTGGAAACAGTAAGAAGATCAATCGGATCACCTTTACTACTAAGATCAACCATTGTCTTAAAAATACTGCGATGTTTTTCGGAATAGAAAGATTCGGCTCGGACTAGGTCTAGAACATCATTAAGAGAATCAGGACGTAGCATAATAGACCCTAGCAGGGCTTTTTCAGACTCAACATTTTGTGGCGGAATTCGGACACTCATGATTTTTGTATTAATGATTAACAGAGACAATTTTACATTTTTTATCTAGGTAGCACAAATTCAAAAAGGGGAGAAAGTGTGTTTAAACTGGGGACAAAAATAGACTGATTTCTTAGTCTTAAACGGTGGGTTTTGTTGAAAAAAGTAAGCATATTGAATACAATAAAAATTGACTAATAAGTCAATAAATGTTATTATACACTACGAATGTTCTTATGGGTTTTCTGTGTGTTGCAGTAAACTCAAAACAAAAATTGGAGGGTCTTATGAAAATCTCGGTTGTGCTCTTTGGTGTAGTCGTCTGGTTACTTTGTGGCATTGCCATGATTCAGATGGTGAAATTTGCGAACCACAGTCAGAGTGACCTGATTGGCCTGCTGTGGCTAACGGTTTTTATTGGTATTATCTTTCTCTTCATCATCTGCTTTTCGGCAGTTGGCACTGTTAGACACGTCATTTTCATGACAGTGATGTTTAAAGTGGTGAACAAAAGCAAAGAGGTGGTTGTCGTGAGGTTTGGTTTTTCTGATAAGGATGATGTAATTCTTAAGCCTGGACAAGGCAATAAAGTCTGTACCAATCTTCCCAATACAATTACTGTCTTGAATTCTGATAAAGATAAGACCTTGCTTAGGGTTTGTCTTTTAAAGAAGGATAGTGGTAAAACGGTAACTGTAGAAATCTTATCTAGTGATAAGTTTGCAGTACAGCCGCCGGAGACCATGTTCATTGTAAGTCAGTTTTAAAAACGCCGGGCGAGTATTTCTCGTCCGGCGCATTTTTTATATTTTTGTTACTTGCTGACCGTCTGTTGTATCTTTTACTGTCCAACCATGATTTTGTATTTCATCGCGAATTCGGTCTGATTCTAACCAGTTTTTATCTACTCTAGCTTCTTGTCTTTGAGCTAAAAGAAGACCAATTTCATCAGGTATTTTTTCTGGCAAAACATCATCTTTGATGGCCTGTTCAAAACCTAGACCCAATACTTGATCAAAATCTAAAACAGTCGCCAATTTGTCTTCATTAGAAATATTTGATTTTAATACTTCTTGGGTTACGGCCAAAGCTTTGGTAACATTTAAATCATCATTGATCGCTATTAGAAAATTATTTTTATATTCGATATTTACAGAACCAACTTTTTTACCAACTTTTTTAACTTTTTCTATGAGGTTATTGTATCCATTCGTAGCACTGATAAATGACTCTTCACTCCATTCCATCGGTTTATGATAACTGGTAGTAAGACAAGCATAACGATGAGCAAGTGGACTAAAACCTTTTTCTATATAGGTGTTGTCCAAGGTTACGATATGACCAGCACTTTTAGAGATTTTTTTACCGCCGGCAAAGTTTAAGAATTCAACATGAAACCAGTAATTAACCCAAGGTTTCTTTCCGGTAGCTCCTTCTGTTTGTGCAATCTCATTGGTATGATGGAGAGGAATATGATCAATTCCACCACAATGGATATCAAATTGTTCACCTAGATATTTCATACTCATCGCTGAACATTCAATATGCCAACCAGGGAAGCCAATGCCCCAAGGTGAGTTCCATTCCATCTGGCGCTTAATATTAGATGGAGAAAATTTCCAAAGAGCAAAGTCTGTCGGGTTCTTTTTTTCTTCATTGATTTCTACTCGTGCACCTTCTCTCAAATCTTCAAGTTTTTGGTGGCTTAAAGCCCCATAGTCGGGAAACTTGGCAGTGTCAAAGTAGATACCATCGCTTGTTCGATAGGTTAGATTATTATCTTGAAGTCTTTTAATCAGTTCTATCTGTTCAGCTATATGATCCGTCGCCTTACAAAATATATTCGGGTAAATTACATTAAGTTTTTTAATATCCTCCTTGAATAATCTTGTATAATAATCAGAAATTTCCCAAGCGGTTTTGCCTTCAGCAGAAGCTTTCTTTTCGAGCTTGTCTTCACCCATATCACGGTCACCAGTTAAATGGCCAACATCTGTAATATTCATTACATGATTAACTTGGTAACCATTGTAGGCCAAAGTTCTTTTAAGAATATCTTCGGCTATATAGGCGCGCATATTACCTAAATGTTGATAACTATAGACTGTTGGACCACAAGTATATAAACCAACCTTGTTTATGTGGCGAGGTTTAAATAACTCCTTCTTGCCAGACATGGTATTGAAAAGATACAAATCGCTAGTTTCAGACTCAGTCTTTTTTTTGAATATATTGAACATATTGTTTTAGAACCATTTACGATGGCGGGCATAGAAGAAGGTAATAAAGACCACAACAAGTTCACTGAGTACAATGATGTACCAATCATATTCCATTCCTAGTATTGGAGTATTTTCCGCGTAAATTTGAAAAAAACTATTTATTATTGTAAAAGGCATCACAATAAAAGTAATGATGGTTAACGTTTTCATTATCTCACTTTGTTTTGTGGAGAGTAATGAGTTATTGGTCTCACGAAGCTCTTGAAGTAAATTAATATCCTTTTCTAACATCTGTCCAATTTTATAGTGTTCGCTAGTTAAATCGCTTAGATAATAGTGTATTTCTTTACCAAATATTCCAATACCAATTTTTTCTAGATCTGCCATAGTGTCACTTTGGGAGTTGACGGTACTTTTGAAATCCAATAAGTTTCGACTCACTTTAGACAATGCCATAACCATATGTTTTTCTTGTCCAGAAAATACTTTACGTTCAATATTTTTAAGGGAATCACCAATAAAATCAATCTCATCTTCTAATGATTTAAAAAGTTCTTTAAGTACAAAGTAAAATAATCCAACTCCGGAAGCACCAGCAAAAGAAGTTTTTTCTAACATAGTGTTTACTTCAAAAATCTTTGAAATCTTATCCATCTGATCAATGGAGGTATAACGTGTGGTAATCAAAAAATTCTTTCCTATTACAAAATCTATTTCGTGTTTGTGCTCCTCATTGTGAGAGTGTTTGAAGGCGGGAAAATGTAATATTAGGTAGATATAATTACTATAGGACATTACTTTTGGCTTGTAAGTCGGCATAGCCATTTCCTGAGCGTTTTCAGGATCAAGGTTGAATTCACTCATTAAACTACTAACCTCTTCTTTGGTTGGATTTTCGACATCAACCCAGGTTAGATTCTGGTTTGTATATTTTTTGATCATACTACGTTTATTATAGCTTTTTTGCTTTCTATCGACAAGGTAAAGTAATGGTATAAGTATGAAGTATATGTATATAGTATGAACACCAAGGAAAATATTTGCTCAGAACCATTTTTTTTGCGATAATACTCGAGTATGAAAAAAAGTCTTCTCAAAACATATTTATTAGTAGCTGTTTGTTTGGTAATAGTTTTTTCTGCTTACTATACTGGTTATAAAGTTGGCATAGAAAAAGGACCGAGCTTAGGTATTTCGGTAATTAACAATGATTTAATAGCGGCCGGACTTACTGGTAGTAGTACTGTGGATATGGCTCCATTCTGGGAAACTTGGAAAACTTTACAAAGTAATTTTGTTGGTAAAAAAGGACAACCAGATAATCAAGATAAAATCTGGGGTGCTGTTAAAGGTCTAGCTAGTGCATATGGTGATCCTTATACTATTTTTATGTCACCAGTTGAAGCTAAGAGTTTTAATGAAAGTATCAATGGCGACTTTGAGGGCGTTGGTATGGAAGTGGGTATTAAAGATGGTATTGTAACTGTCATTGCGCCTCTTAAAGGTACTCCTGCTTTCAAAGCTGGTATGATGCCTGGCGACAAGATTATCACCATTAATGGCACTAGCACGAGAGATATGTCAGTCGATGATGCCGTTAAACTTATTCGCGGTAAAAAAGGAACCGAAGTTAAATTGAGTGTCTATAGAGAAGGGAAAAGTGAGGCAATAGAGAAAATAATTGTTCGCGATACCATCACTATTCCGACCGTTGACACTGAGAAAAAAGGTGATGTCTTTGTAATCCATCTGTATAATTTTTACGCTAAATCCGCTGACTTGTTTAAAGACGCCTTGAAGGAATTTGTTGATTCTGGCTCTAATAAATTAGTCTTAGATTTTCGTGGAAATCCAGGTGGTTATCTTGACGCAGCAGTTAATATGGCTAGTTGGTTCCTTCCAATAGGCGAAACTGTTGTGACTGAAAAAGGTAATACAGCTTATGGTGAAAAAGTTCATCGAAGCTTGGGTTATAATATCTTTAGTGATAAATTGAAAATGGCGATTTTGATTGATGGTGGTTCTGCTTCGGCTTCAGAAATCCTTTCCGGTGCCTTGCGCGATCATGGTTTGGCAAAATTAGTTGGTACAAAGAGTTTTGGTAAGGGTTCTGTTCAAGAAGTATTAAATATTTCTGCCGATACTACCCTAAAAGTAACTGTTGCTCGTTGGTATACTCCTAATAACTACTCTATTTCTGAAAGTGGACTTATTCCTGATTTTGAGGTAAAAATGACTGAGGAGGATCGTCTAAAAGGACGTGACCCACAACTCGATAAGGCTATTGATGTTGTTAAAAATATGAAGTAATTTACTAAAAGATAATTTACAAAAATGAAAATAATATTACTGAAAGAAGTTCGCAAGGTTGGTAAGAAATATGATGTTAAAGACGTGGCAGATGGATTTGCTATAAACATGTTGATTCCACATGGCGATGCAATTGTGGCTAGTTCCGAAAATCTTAAAAAAATGACCGCTTTGAGAGCAAAAGATGAAATGTTTAAGAAAATTGATGAAGATATCTTAAATAAAAATCTAATCGCTATCAAAGAGACTGTTTTACAGATTTCTGGCAAGACAAATGATAAGGGTCACTTGTTCGCTGGAATTCATAAAGAACAAATTATTGATGAATTAAAGAAGCAAGCTCACATTGATTTATTACCTGAATTTATTCTGTTAGAAAAACCTTTGAAAGAAGTTGGTGAACATGTAGTTAGTGTAGAGGCTCATAGTAAGAAAGTTAGTTTTAAGGTGGTAATTAAACCGTTGGAATAGTATAAGGATGAAGTATACAGTATAAGGAAAAAAGATAGGCCGGGTTTCGCAAGGCGAAACCCGGCCTATTCTTAAGACAATTTCATTAACTTGTTGTCAATTATCCAGAATCTGTTATAGTTACAAAGTTCGTATAGACCCCTAGGGAGCAATCCCGAG
>CAZOXG010000027.1:0-13998 GCA_964583845.1 uncultured Candidatus Saccharibacteria bacterium | reverse complement strand
TTGCCCAGGTTCCGGTTTTCAAGACCGGTGCATTAGACCACTCTGCCACCTCTCCCTATCGGGCGAACACACTGTGTGTTTTAGCCACTATTCCAACGTCGTTTATAGTCGCATAAAAAAAGTTTTTTTTCAAGTACCACACTTTTAACTTAACGCCGTAACAATTTTATTTACAAAACTCAGTTTGCAAAATTACACCACGAAATTTGGTTTGACTTATTTTTTGATTTGCTCTTTAATAGATTAACGGAGCCGATCTATCAATTTTATCTAATGCCTCGTGCATTAGAAACGGAGGAAACATGTCAAAGCAACAAGTTAGTCTTGAGCGTCTTTCCTATCTGCGAAATCTTTTCCCTAAGGAAGATGAGTACCAACGTGTTTACAACATGGTAACCAGTGCTCAACCAACCAGCCAGAGCAATGTCTTAACCAGACTGAGTGAAATCAGCAATATTCAAGACGTAAAATCGCGCAGAGTACAGCTTTGCCAGCTGGAGACAGAAATACTTCACTGCGTAAGCCAAGCCATTCCTCTTTACGCCTGAGTCAACTTTTGACTCAGGCCAGCACCACCAGTTATGGCGGTGCTTTTTTATTTATATATGTTATAATTTTTTGTATGAATGTTTTATTACATTGGAAAGTTCTTGAATATAAACACAGAGAAAAAAGTACTGACTGGTACTGGACTGTTGGTTTGATTGGCTTATGTATTGCTATCGCCGCTTTCTTTTTTAAAAATAATTTGTTTGGAATTCTAATTTTACTATCCACAGGTATTCTTCTTTCTAGTGCTTCACGCAAACCAGAGGTTATTATTTGTGAAATCAGTGACCGTGGAGTCCGGGCCGGCAAACTATTTTATCCTTTTGAAAATTTAGAAACTTTTAATATAGATATAGATCACAGTGGCAATGAGGAACATCAACTCTTATTGAAGTCCAAAAAACTCCTCTCCCCTCTCATCATCGTTCCAGCTGACAGTATCGATCCAGACATGATTAAACAATTCCTAACAAAGAAGCTTAAAGTGGAAGAAGGTCTATCTGAGCACGAGGCTTCCAAGGTTATGAAGCACTTGGGTTTTTAAGAAAGGTGTGCTATAGTGTTCCGGTCCAGATTATGGACGGAACACTTTTGCTAAATAGCCTTTGTGTTTCAATGGCCAAACATCTCCTCGTCGTTCAATGGATAGGACATGAGTTTGCGGAACTCAAGATCTAAGTTCGATTCTTAGCGGGGGGACAAAAACAAGAAAACCAAACTAATTTAGTTTGGTTTTCTTGTTTTTGTCCCCCCGAGCAAGCAAAGTGTTTTGCTTGCGTCTAAGAATCGAACGGTCGAGTATATTTCTGACAGAAGTCAGAAATTCGAGACCGAGTCCCAGGCCGAGTAAGAGACGGCGAACCGGCCGTTGGGAAGATAGGCGAAGCCGTCTTAGCGGGGATTATAAAAACAGTCGCGACTTTGCCTTGAGTTCACGAAAGGTAAAAGTTGTGGCCGACAATAAAATATGGGGCGAGAAATACACACTCCGTCTTATCTGAACAAATTATTTTAACACCTTTTTATTTCCCATCTCCCCTACCATCTTCCCAACATACCATACAGAAATAATCGTAAAGAATAAATTCAACCAAAAGAAAATCCAATTTGCCTCTAAATAACTAAACAGTGCAATTAAAGCACTACCGAGCGTTATAGCCAAAACTCTTCGTAAACTCTTCATTTCAAAAGCATAACCAAGACCTATTCCAGCTAAACCTAGGATAAAGATAATTGTATTATATCCATTAAATAACAGTACGGACCAAACAACCAAACCGAGAGCACTCACCCCCAAAACAATAGAATCCGTTTTATCGGAAGAATTAAACATCATCAACAAACTAGAGATCAACACGAGAATCTGTAAAATAACAAAAAATATCGGTCCTCCATGCACATAATTTAAAATGGCATAAATAAACATCACAACTCCACCAATCGCCAATAACCAATTCTTATAAGATATAATTGGGCGAATAACTTTTTGGGGTTCTGGCCAGGCAGCGCCCAGGATCAGTATAAGTGATCCAATCAGGCCTGTATTAAATATGTAATTCATACGTTTATATTATACCGATAATTAAATTTTGTCTTTACTTTCTAATCTCGAAGCATTACCATTTAATAAAACCCGAAAGGACAAACCTATGAAAAAATCAACTCTTTGTTTCTGTCTTAAGGATAATCAAGTTCTTCTCGCAATGAAAAAGATTGGTTTTGGCGCTGGTAAATGGAATGGTTTTGGTGGCAAATTGGAAGCAGATGAGGAACCCGCTACAGCAGCTATTCGAGAACTACGGGAAGAATCTGGCCTTACCACCACCGAAAATAAACTCCAAAAGGTGGCTTTGATCAATTTCTTTTTTGAAGGCAATCATGTTTTTGAATGTCATGTTTACATAACGAACTCCTGGCTAGGTGAACCGGTGGAAACTGAAGAAATGAAACCTTGCTGGTTCCCTGTCTCCGCTCTACCCTTCGATAAAATGTGGGCCGCCGATAAAAAATGGATTCCACTCGTTCTGGATGGTGAAAAAATCAAAGTTGACATCAATTTCAATACTGACGGTTCAATCGTAAAAAGTTTTATCTTCGAACCAACCATCTTCAACTAAAAACCACCCTCTCGGGTGGTTTTCTAAATAATGAAATTATTTATTCTTGACAATCAAAGCCGATAATCTGGATTTCAAACGAGAAGCAGTATTCTTCTTGATCAAATCGATTTTAGCGGCTTTGTCCAAGGCTTTGTAAGCTTTTGGTAAAAGGGCTTGAGCTTCTTTCATTTTTTTGACAGAAACCAAAGCGCGCAATTCTTTTATTTCCTTACTAACGATATTCTTGCGGCGAAGATTGAAAACCTTCTTGTGCTTTGAATTTCTTAGAGCTTTTTTGGCTGATTGAATTATTGGCATTTATTTTTTATTAATCTTAAAATAATCGAGACACGATTGTTTTCTTGATAGTTCAGTTATACTAACACAAAGTATGGAAATTACAAGGTTTTGGCTAAATTCCCCATCTTCTGATGTCCAAACTTTTTAATAGCGGATTAACTAACATTAAAGTATAATATTTATATGATAACTCACATTCATGGCAAAGTAATCTGGAACAATGATCGCTATCTAGTAGTAGAAACTGGCGGTCTTGGTTACAAAATTTTCGGCACAACCGAACTCTGTCTTTCCTCAAGTAAAAATTCAAATAAAGAAATTGAACTCTGGCTTCATGAAGTTATTCGAGAGGACGCCAACGATCTATATGGCTTTAGAGAAAAAGCTGATTTAGATTTCTTTGAGTTGTTGATTTCTATCTCCGGCATCGGTCCAAAAAGTGCCCTAGGCATTATGAACGTCAGTCCTGTCAGTGTTATCCAACGAGCCGTGGCCGAAGGTGACACTAGTCATCTAACCAAAGTTTCTGGTATCGGCAAAAAACTGGCTGAAAAAATTGTCTTGGAACTGAAAGATAAAATCATAAATGTAAATTATGAGAACACTGGCAGTCTCAAGAGTGAAATCGAAGTACTGGAAGCTCTCAAAGCGATTGGTTACGACCACAACGATGCTCGTGAAGCCCTCAAACAAATACCGGCCAACATCACAGAAACCAAAGAACGTATTCGCCACGCCTTAAAAATTTTAGGTAAATAAAAAATAATATGGCTGATAAAATCTTATATCAAATAAAAAAAGTACTACCAGCGGCTTTTCTAAGTTTTTGGCGTCCATTTTACCATTACTTTCTAGCCTTGTTGGCCGCTGTGGTCTATGGCTTCCCTTCTAAAAAACTTAAAGTCATTGCTGTTACTGGTACCAAAGGCAAAACTTCAACCGTGGAAATTATCAGTGCCATCCTGGAAGAAGCTGGCTACCGTACTGCCCTAGCGGGAACCATTCGTTTTAAGGTTGGCGAATACTCTGAAAATAATATTTATAAAATGACGATGCCAGGACGTCTTTTTACCCAAAGATTTTTAAAAAATGCGGTTCGCCATAAATGTGATTATGCGATTTTAGAAGTTACCTCCCAAGCTGCCGCCCAATACCGTCATAAATATATTTCTTTTGATGCTCTAGTTTTTACTAATCTCGCGCCTGAACATGTAGAGTCCCATGGTTCATACGAAAATTATGTTAAGGCTAAACTCTCAGTGGCTGAAGCTGTAGGTAAATCTAAAAAGCCTAATCGTGTAATTGTTTCCAACGCCGATGATAAGGAGGGGCAAAAATTCCTAGACTATCCAGTTGATAAAAAACTCACCTACTCTCTCAAAGATGTTGAACCATATAATATTGCCAAAGAAGGTTTAAATTTTACTTGGCATAACCAAGTCATCACTTCTTATCTTTCCGGAATTTTTAACCTGTCAAATATCTTAGCCGCCGCGACTTTTGCTGAGAGTCAGGGAGTCACTGATGAAATAATTAAACGAGCCGTCGAAAAATTCTCTGGTATTCGTGGACGAGTAGAAAAGATTGATGAGGGACAAAACTTTACGGTTATTATTGACTATGCTCACACGCCAGACTCCCTACAAAAACTTTACGAGGTCTTTCAAACTTCTCGCATTATCGGTGTTCTTGGCAACACTGGTGGCGGTCGTGATAAATGGAAACGTGAAGAAATGGCCAATATTGCTGAAAAATATTGCTCAAATATAATCCTCACCAATGAAGACCCTTATGATGATGACCCGTGTGAAATCGTCGAGGACATGAAAAAAGAAATCACCGAAACCGCTTGTGAAATCATTATGGATCGTCGTGAAGCCATTGCCCGTGCCTTCAGTTTGGCCCAAGAGGGCGACGCTGTGCTCATAACCGGCAAAGGCACTGATCCGTATATAATAACGAAAAATTACACTAAGATTCCGTGGAATGACGCGCAGGTTGCCAGAGAGGAGCTACAAAAAATAATAAATAAAAACGCTGGCTAAAAGCCAGCGTTTTTATTATTGTTTTTTCTGTTTTTAAATAAACCTATAGCTAATATAATGTCCCCTATAATAAAGATAATAAACGCCAACAAAATAAAAATCATAGAAAAAAATAAATATCCTAACCCTGGATCACCGCCAGGAATATCTATAACACCAAAAAAATCTAATAAACCTGGTACAAAAGCAATAATCAACACTGGCAATGAACTAACATGAAAACGAAATGCAACATTTCCTATTCCAAATAAATTTTTAGCTCTTAAGTAATAAACTCCGACTAGAAAAACGAGCAAAAAACTTATCAAAATTGGACTCAATTTTAATAACAACATTAAAGTATCCCAACTAAATATATATAAAATAATTGATCCTATAAAAGAATTTAAATCCCAAGCTAAATAACTAGGAATATTAAAATCAAGCTCAGATTCAAACAAAACAATAGACAAACCGAATACAAACAATGAAGCAAGACAAAATATTCCTCCAAAAATTCTTCTAAACATAAACAATATTAATTACTTTCTAATACCCACAATTTTACCCCCTCATAAAATTTTGGCAATCACTTAACTCCCCTCCTCTGTCATTCCCGCGCAGGCGGGAATCCATCCTGGAATTAAGACTTATTTTGATTCCTGGATTCCCGCCTGCGCGGGAATGACAATTCAGGAGAAAAGCTAACATTAATTTTACTTTTTATTAAAAAAGACTAGTATAAAAATATGCCCGAATTACCCGAAGTTGAAACCTTGCGTCGTGAGCTAGACAAATCATTGGCCGGACGAATCATAAAAAATGTTGAGGTCTTGTGGGCCAAGGCGGTTTTACCTTTATCCCCTATCGCCTATAAAAAGAATCTAATTGGTGTAAAAATCGAAGGTGCTGACCGTCGCGCCAAGATGTTGATTTTAAATTTAAATAATAATAAATTTCTGACTTTTCATTTAAAAATGACAGGGCAACTAATCTTCGTTCCAAAATCAGGTGAAATGATTTCAGGCGGACACCCAACCAACGACGTTCAAACACCCGGAAAACACAGCAGAATTATTTTCACTCTGGATGATAATAGTCATTTATACTTTAACGATCTCCGCAAATTCGGTTGGTCTCGACTATTAAATAAAAATGAACTAGATAAAGCGACCGAGCACTACGGTCCAGAACCTTTGTCCAAAAATTTCACCTCAAAATTCTTAATAGAGATTTTCAAACAACATCCAAAATCAACAATTAAAAAAATACTTCTTGATCAAACTTTGATTGCCGGTATTGGAAATATTTATGCCGACGAAGCCTGCTTTCTTGCCCGTCTCCGACCTGATCGCCAAGTAGGTACTTTAAATAACAAAGACATTACTCTACTCCAAGAACAAATTGTGGCTGTTTTAAAACTATCTATCAAACACAAAGGTACCTCCTCACGAAACTATCGTCGCAGTGATGGTTCCCAAGGTGGCTTTGTTCCCCATCTCTATGTTTACGGTCGTTCTGGCGACCCTTGCAAGGTTTGCGGTGGCACTCTAGTAAAAATGAAACATGTCGGTAGAGGGACGCATTATTGTGAAAGATGCCAAATATAATAGTATAGACATACGGAAAAATACAAAACCTCAAAACCTCCTTTTGACTATTTTAATTCAGATAAATAAAAACACTTTAGTCAAATTAACAAAAATATATTTTGTTATATACTACCGATTGTGGGCCTAGCCCCAAAATATATGGATGAAGATTTAAAATGGATTCTTATAGCGGTGGTCTCAATGTTTTTTTTGGCTAGACTTTTTGGTCCAACCGTTTCCGCCAGTACTACACCTAGCTATAATACCTCGACCCAAACAGCGTCAGCCTATAGTAGTTACACTGCTCAACCAATAAAAAAACAGGTCATTACCACAAAAATCTACGACAGCTACGGGAACATTGTTCACACTGCCAACACTCAATATTAAATTAAAACCGCTTGAAGCGGTTTTTACTTGTCCAATAAACGATAGACGGCTATACCATACGATACCCCAACATTCAAAGATTCTTTCTTCCCTTTCATCGGTATTTGAATAATTTCATCAGCTAAACTCAAAATATTTTTATCAACACCATCAACCTCATTGCCGACCACTAAAACATTCTTAGCGGTCAATTTAGCTTTTTTATAATCAACCGCCCTTTCAGATAGCTCTAAAGCTAAAATTTTATAACCTTCTTTTTTTAAATTCAGGAGCAGTTTTTTAATATCTTTAACATACTCCCAGGGAATAATCTGTTCCGCTCCCAAAGCCGTTTTTGCCAAATCTTTTCTTGGTCGATTGAAACGATCTAGTGGTGTTGGTGTACATCCTCCTAAATATATTTTACTAACACCCACAGCATCAGAAGTACGGAAAAATGAACCCACATTAAAAACACTGCGGACATTATCCACCACCACAATCAGTTCAGTTTTAGGAATTCCCTTTTTCATAGGCTTAATATAGTTAGAAAACAACACAAAAGCAAGTTAAAAATTATTCGGTCTTGGTATCTAAATAAAAACGTAGTATAATTTTCATATGATTCATTTATCCAACGTTTTTCCAGAACTAATAGACTACTCGCTACTGGCTCCATTAATCATGCGAGTTATCCTAGGTTTAGTCTTACTAAATCTTGGCTGGTTAAAAATGCATAAAGAAAAAAATGGCTGGGTAATGTTTATGCGAGCCATGAATTTTAAACGGGCTCGTGAAATAGTTACTACTTTTGGACTCTTGGAATTTGCTGGTGGTTTAATGTTAATTGTCGGTATTTATACTCAACCGGTTGCTCTCGCTTTTATCCTACTTGGTGGTATCCAACTTTTTATTGAATCCAAAGAAGAAAGTCTGCTCCGTCGTGATTTTGTCTTTTATCTTTTAATGACCGCCATTGCCACCTCCCTACTTCTAACTGGTGCTGGACTCTACGCAGTGGACTGGGCTTTGTAAAATATTTAAAAACAAAAACCACCTCGCGGTGGTTTTTGTTTTCACTCTACAAATTCACAAAAATTTTACGAACTTGATAAAGTGGAGGATTTCTTGAATCCCCCAAAAGCATCGGTCCTAACACCGAGAAGTTTCTGCTATGAGTACTTCATTACCCATGAAAGTTTTTTGGTTTACTTACAACCTTTTTTACAACCCAGCCTTGGCGAAGATATCACCAAGAGATCCGAGCCCGCCCGAGCTAGGTCTCGTCACAGGCTTAGCCAGCGGAATCGCCAACCTGGCAGCCTCAGCCTCTTTGGCTTTCTCCAACTGACGAAGACTATCTGCTTCAACCTGACGGGCCTGTGCGAAACGCTCCCGCATAGATACAAACTCGCTAACAGCTTTTGTCCTTTCGGTCTCAGCATCTTGACGAGATTGGAACCAACGAGTTTCAAACCCCTCTGATTTCCAGTAGCCCGGTGCCACATAGGACACCGCACCGAAAGCCAGAAGTGGCTGGTTGGTCAGTCGGCAGTTGCCATACTGATATACACACACTTCCGCCACAGTTGCCGTTAGTGCCGAAGGTACGGGAACTTCAATCTCCGGTTTGTCACTGCCGAGGAAACGCGCCCACAAAACTTCGTTGAAGATTGAACTAACCTTCTTCTTAAATTGCGAGGACGACTCCTCAATCCGACAACCGTAACCATCGATGTAGGCGAAGATTCTCACCTCACGTCCGCCGGGCAGAAAAACACCCTTGTCGGGAATCTTTTCCCAATCATTGGCCCACTGGTCATAGAAATTAATCTGCACCAGTGGCAGTTGAGAGTCATCACCGTACTCTACTCGAGCCGGACGACCAGCCACAACTATCGCGTCTGGGTTTTCTTCCAGAATCAGCTTCACCATATCCTTGTCCGGTTCAGGTAGGAGCAAAATTTCCGGATTGGTGATATCAGCCAAACGACCGACTCCACCAATTTTTTCATTAATCCAGGCAACCATCTCTTCCCAAGCAAGAACCCAAAAAACTTTTTCACCGGCGCGAACATTTAAATCACGCGCCAAAGCCTGGCGTTCCTGATTTTGGCGAATCACTTCATGGATGTTCATTATCATCTCCTGTCTGGTGCTCACGGGCGCACCTATCTGAAGCCCGATGGTATATACAAAAACTTTTTTCAAAGAACTTCTGACACTTTTCGTCTTGCCGCTAATCGGAAGACTCGTCAGTCCGTCTAAGACGGAGAAGTGAGGGACTTTCTGCAATAGGTGTCCCTGAACCCATAAAAGTTTTTTGGAAAACTTATAACCATAAGAACTATCTGGCTACCATCTGTCCTGCCAACCATTCAGCCAGCTTGAGCGGAGCCATATCATGTGTCGGTGTCGGTACGCTTTCTTCCTTGATCACCTGATCATTAAAAGTAACGCGCGACATTGACATACACGTGTCGTGGAATTCATCGTAAACGGGGTTAATTCCGTTTTCGGCTTTAACCAGTTGTGGAGCCACCTCCATCAACCAGTTCGGGTCAACTTTGGTCGCCATCCTTACGAGGCGAAGGGTTTGTTTCCCATAGCGAGCCTTGATTTCAAGATCAAAAGGCAAGCCAATTAGCCAGCTGGTTCCCCAACGACTGATAACCGATTCACGAGCCAGTTGGCGTTCTTGGCAATCACCATTCATCCACGAACCAAAACGATTCTGGTAGAGATGATCCACCATTCCGGCACACACGGCTCGAAGGATATCCTCCCGCTTACCAGTGGAATTCAAATCGCGCACCTTATCGCGCAACGCGTTGACGAGATGAAAGCGTCGCTCCTTGGCCTGGTAAAAGGCCTTGGCAAAAACGCCGTTTTCCCGCAACTGGTCTTTGCTCATTTTCTCAGCCTTTTTCCAGACCATGAGCTGAGCCATGATGTCGGATTCAAACTCTCCTTCGCAGAGTTTTTTCCATGGCGGGTCATCGTATTTGTCACGAGGCCGCATGGTAATTTCACCCTGTTCCAGAATAGCCGCCACCGTCAAGATGTCATCCACGACACCGAGTCGATTGGCTTCCACCAACATCCGTCCAAACTGAACGGACACCGGAAGTTTTGCGACATGATGCCCGATGCGGGTCACCTTGCCGTTTTCATCCAGACAGCCAAGTGCACACAAGGCACGCTTGGCTTCGTGAATTTCCGCCAATTCCGGCTGATGGAAAAACCGAAGTTCCTCCATGTCAAAGCCAGCTTCAGCAAGACGCAAGACCGTCTGGTCCAAACGTGAGCGGAGAATTTCCGCCTTGGGGAATTCCAACCGATCAGCACTTTCGCACCAATCAATATAGACTCCCGGTTTGCAACGACCAGCCCGACCTTTACGCTGGGAAGAGTCCGCCCGAGAAATTGGTTTCAGATAAAGTCCTTCGACCCCACCCACCACCTCCACTCGGCGTTCCATTCCCGAATCCACGACGGCGTCAATGTCATCAATCGTGACCGACGTCTGCGCGACGTTGGTACTGACGACGACTTTCGGCCGACCGTAATGTGCAAAGCACTTGCGTTGTTCGGTCGTGTCCAATTCACCATGCAAGGCGAGGATTTCGGCGTTCAAGCCACAGTTCCGGAGATTTTCCAGATTCATGACCATCTCGCCAATTTCCTTCTTGCCAGGTTGGAAACACAACACGTTACGACCAACGCGGAGTAAACGCTCCACGTCACGAATCATTTCGCACCCCTGGGGTTTCTCCTCCGTTACCGGAAAGAGTCGCCCAGGAACTGAAATGATTGGCGCACCACCGAAAAACTCCGAGAGCTTTTCGGCTTCTAACGTAGCACTCATGAGCACTACTTTGAAATTCGCCCCTTCGGCCAAACGCTTGCGCGTCCAAGCCACGAGGACCTCCAGATTGAGGTTCCACTCGTGTACCTCATCCAACACCAAAACTTGATGTCGGCCGGCACCCATGAGCTCGCGCACTAGCGCGAGTCCATCGGTCACGAACAGGCAACGAGTCCCCTCGCTATCTGCTCGCTCATACGCGGTACGGAAACCAACCGTCTTACCGAACTCGCAACCGAATTCTTCGGCGACGCGTTCAGATACCGTCCGAGCCGCCAAACGACGCGGTTGGGTTACGACAAGATCGTACCCTTCCGCAAGAAGAAACTGCGGCACCTGAGTGGATTTGCCTGCCCCGGTTTCGGCCGTGATAATTGTCACGGCGTTCTTTGAAATTGTCTCAATAATTTGCAAACGGAAGTTCGCGATCGGCAGACTTTTGTTTTCCATTTTTTCTTCCTCCTGTCTGGTGCTCACGGGCGCACCTATCTAAAGCCCGGTGGATTTTCACTTTTAAAAACGCAAAAAACTTTTGCACAGCAAAAGTCTCTATTTCAAGGAACTTATTTAATCTTTTGTTCGCAATATCGCTATTACAAACCTCTTTATATGATAGCATTTTATTGACATTTTGTCAATATCATTCTTGGGTAAATACAACCCAAGATCTTCCGAGATAACTTCTAAAATCAACCTTATAATAGGCCGTATAATTTAGTAAAACAAAAACCACCTCACAGTGGTTTTTGTTTATTGTTTATTTTTATTTCTTTATCGCGGCTTTGATAAACTCTGTAAACAACGGATGTGGAGCTAAAGGTCTCGCTAAGAATTCTGGATGAAACTGAGTGCCCAAGAAAAAAGGATGTTTAATATGTGGTAGCTCCGCAATTTCCATTAACTTGCCATCAGGTGAGGTGCCAGAAAAAACCAAACCGGCGTCTTCCAATTTTTTAATATAGTCTGGGTTTACTTCATAACGATGACGATGTCTTTCAGAAACCGTTTCTTGCCCATAGGCTTTACTAGCCAAACTTCCCTTTTTCAAAACAGTCTCATAAGCACCGAGACGCATACTGCCACCATAGTTTCCTTCAGCTAGTTTTCTTTTTTGATCAGGCATAATATCAATCACCAAGTCTTTATTAGTTTTATCAATCTCCGCCGTGGTGGCGTCTTTCAATCCTAGAACATTACGAGCGTATTCAATCACTAAAAGTTGCATACCGTAACAAAGCCCAAAATATGGAATCTTATTTTCACGAGCATATTTTATTACGGCCAATTTCCCCTCAATCCCTGACTCCCCAAAACCACCCGGCACAATAATCCCATCAAACTTTTTCAAAGCCTTGAAATCAGCTGTTTTTAAATTCTCACCTTCGTAATCGCGAGAATTAATAGTGTGAATGACTGGTTTTTTACCTAGTTTATAAGCCGAATATTTAATCGCTTCCAAAACCGAAACGTAAGCATCAGTCAAAACAAAATCTCCCGTATTAAAGTATTTTCCAACAATTGCAATATTTACTGGCTCTTTAACACTCTTAACTTTCTCCGCAAAGTCTTCCCACTCTTTCATACCTGGGGTATTTTTCTTTTTTCTCAAATTAAGAATTTTCAGCAAAATATTTCCTAAATTGTCTTTTTCAAAATTAAGTGGCACATCAAAAACACTTTCTATATTCGGGGCGGAAATCACGTGATCAACTGGCACACTACAAGAGACGGCAATCTTCTCTTTTCGTTTGTGGTCCATTGGCACCTCACTACGAGCAATAATAATATCAGTATTAACACCATAAGAATTTAATTGGCGAATAGCATTTTGAGTTGGTTTGGATTTCATCTCGCCTAATTTTGATGGCACCGGCATATAACTTACCATTACAAAAGCCACATCATGAGGATGATAAACCTTCATTGTTCGAGCGGCCTCAATAAACATAATATTTTGATAGTCGCCCACAGTGCCACCGATTTCCACAACCGTAATATCGGATTTATTTTTCTTGGCGGAGTGTTCAAAACGACGAATAATTTCATCACGGATATGAGGAACCGCCTCCACACATTTTCCACCATATTTCAAAGCGCGCTCCGCCTCAATCACATGCTTATAAACCATACCAGAAGTTATGTAGTCATCATGAGTGAGATCACGATGTAAAAATCTTTCGTAGTTTCCCATATCTTGATCCGTCTCCAATCCAGAATTCAAAACAAAAGTTTCACCATGTTCCGTTGGATTCATTGTACCCGCATCGACATTCAAATACGGATCGACTTTTAATAAATTAATAGAAAAACCCTTCGCTTGAAGAAGGGTCCCAATAGATGAGCTGGCGATACCTTTGCCAACTCCTGACATCACACCGCCAGTCACGAAGATATATTTATGATGTTTCTTCATGAACCTTATTATATCATTTTGAATAAGTCTTGAGGCGAAAGACAAAATAGTTTTTTTATGTTTATATTATCCTCGGCTTTTGCTACAATAAATTGGCGGGCTTTTACAAACTAACCTTATATTACATGTTTCAGGTAACTTTTATTGTCTTCAATCTATGTGAAAGTATCTTTTGGTTTTGTTTTTCAATCCTATCTTTAGTAGGTCTAAAGAAATATAAAATTATGCCAGCTAAATTTTGGTATTTCTTGGCAATAGATTTTCTGATATTTGGTATCTCAGATATTGTTGAGGCGTTTTACCCCGTTAGCTTTTTCAGTCCCGTCGGTGAATGGCTTTTTATTTGGAAAACTCTTTGTGTTATCGGTTTTGTCTTGGCAATAGGTTGGTATTTAAAAGTTAGAGGTTTTAATTCGAAATAAATATGACTAGTTATAATAAATTGGTTCGTGACCATATTCCAGAAATTTTAGACAAGAAAGGTATCCCCCATGAACAAAGGGTTGCTAGTCCAGAAGAATATAAGACAGAGTTAATTAAAAAACTTCAAGAAGAAATAGGTGAGTTTACAAAGAATCCAATCAGCGAAGAGTTGGCGGATATTAAAGAAGTTGTTTTGGCTCTAGAAACATTGGCGGAATATAATGAAACTGAGGAAGTTAGATTAAAGAAAAAGGAGGAAAAGGGTGGGTTTGAGAAGAGGTTGATTTTGAAGGGGGAGAAATAAAAATGAAACACCCCGGGCTCACGCCACGGGGTATCAAGCCCAGCCCTAGTGCTGGGC
>CAZOXG010000026.1:0-14410 GCA_964583845.1 uncultured Candidatus Saccharibacteria bacterium | reverse complement strand
TTTCTAAATATCCAAATAAATAGTATCAAGTAAAGAATAAATAATGTGACTGGACCAATAAGATCAATCTGCGTTCCAGCCCAAGATTTTGTTGCCCAAAATTTAGTTACCCACAACTGATAATGTAACAACAAGTAAGTTATCCAAGCTAAAGGTCCGGCAATTATCGGTCCAGCAAAACCAGCTAATCCCGTCAAAAAACCGAATAACATAGTTAATGGAACGAAAGGCAAAATCATAAAATTAGCAAACAGAGAAACAAAAGAAAACCAGCCGGTTTGGTAAAGAATTAATGGCAACACTGTAAGTTGGGCAGAAATAGTCGTAGCTAAAATCTCCCGACAGCTAAAGCGTTCGGTAATAAATTTAAGTTTATCTTTTACTATTGGCGATAGATATACAATCCCCAAAGTAGCCAAAAAAGAAAGCTGAAAAGAAAAATCGTAAACCAAAGCCTTGGGACTAAACAGTAATAAAAGTACGGCCGCCACAATAATCGCCCGATGAATGTTGTATTGACGTCCGATAAACTTGGCCCAGATAACCAAACAAGCCATAATACCAGCTCGAATGGCCGTAGGGGAGGCACCGGTCATTAACACAAACAAGACAATACCGAAGCCACCAAAACTCAAAGCCAACCGTTGTGACAAAAACGAAAACATTAAAACAATATATTCAGCGACAATCGAGATATTATATCCAGAGAGAGCCACCAAATGAGAAACTCCAGCCAGTCTAAAATATTCCTGCCAATCCTTTGGAAGTGAACTTTTTGCCCCCAAAAGTACTCCGCCCAAATAAGAACTTTCTGGATCGGGTAAAACCCTTGATATAGAATTTAAAAAAGAGTTCTTAATTTTTAACAAGGTACTAATTAAATAAGATCCATTATCTGAAGAAACAACCTTAACATTGGCAAATGAAATTTGGTAAAAAATGTCATCTTTGGATAAATAATTTACATAATCAAAAGTCCTGTTATTGTTTTTGAAGTTTTCTGGTTTTTTTAGTACCCCAGTTACCGATATTTTGTCGCCATAATTTACCACAGGATAACTAGCAGTTGAAACTATAATTTTGTCATTTTCAGCTACATTTTGGCCATTGATTTTATCCGGCTGGAGAATTATTTGCTGATTTTGTTGAGTTAAACGAGGTTCATCTATCACTTCTCCTACCGCAGTTATCTTTTGCTCCAAAAATTCAAAAACCGCTTCACCCCTTGATATATCGGCAACTGAATAACGTAAAGTACCCAGTCCGAAAGAGATTATAAACACAGCTATCAATGTGATAATGGCCTTATTTTTAGTAAAAATCTGAGACAGTAAAAGCGAAAAACTTAAAACGATAGTTAACGAGAAAATAGAAAAACCAAACTTGGAAAAGGACGAGAAAAATATTCCGATAATAAATCCAAAACAAATTGAGTAAAATATTCTGCCCCTCATATTTTAATAGTATATCGTATCCGGTATTTAGTATGAAGTATTAAAAAAAACTTTGCCTAGACAAAGTTTTTTTCTTTATACAATATACTTATACTCTATACCTATACTTATTTGACTCCCCAAATCTTCTTAATATCTTCCTCATCCGTTACACTGAGTGATTTACGGAACTTGGCTCCAGCTTTGCCTTTCACCCGCTTCTCACATTCGGCCCAAGTTTGATCTATACAAAAATTACCATCAACTAAACTAAGATAAGAGTGTGCCTTACCACCGGAACGTTTTTTTTCAGAATATTTTTTTTCATCACGAGTTATGTTATCTATTTCAACTGAATAACCACTTTTTTTGCCACTAAACAACATCGGCGGTTTACTCAAAGAAAAACCAGTAGCAATTTCATCCGCTCGTTCATTACCAGGTATACCTGAATGACCATCAATATGACACCAGGAGATTTTTTTTCCTCGCACTAAAATAACTAACTCTTCCCAAAGTTCTCGATTAGAAACATCTTTTTTATCTTGAGTCTGCCAATTGCGGGACTGCCAACCAAAGACCCATTTAGTAATTCCATTTATGACATATGAGGAGTCAGTATATACAACAATGTCGTTTTTAATATCACTAAGAAATTTCAAAGCACCAATAGCGGCCGAAAGCTCCATTCGATTATTCGTAGTTCTTTTGTCTCCCCCACCAAGTTCTGTTACTAGAAATTCTTTTTTGTTTGGATAAGAAACTATCGCTCCCCAACCACCCGGACCAGGATTTCCACTGGAAGCCCCGTCGCAAAAAACAATTGTTTTATTTTCAGAATTCATAAAATTTATTATATCATATTTAAAAAAATGAGGACCGCAGTATTTGCGGTCCTCTTAGAGAACGGAGAATCACACTTGTCACTTGGACTGGCGTGACTCGGGGAAACGATTGCCCATCAAGGCCGGCGAAATTTCCAGCATTCCTAAAGAATACGGTGTCTGAGCCGCCAAAACCAAACCTGTGGCGATCCGCTCGATCACCTCCAAAGCCTTGGGGGTGTCGGTTAGAATAACGCCAGACTTGCCGTTGAACGGTTCGTCTTGTATGACCACCTTGCCACCATTCTCATCCCGCAGGCGGATATCAATAGTGTTCGGCCAACCGGTTTTGATCGAAAACAATACACGGGCAATTGGACCAGCTGACAACGGCGTTTCAACCGCGAATTCCAAGATACTCCTGTGAGTCTTACAACTCAGGATTTCCATCATCAACCGTTCTTTCTCCTGATCAGTAACACGCATTCCGGACCCAAACAAGACACCAATGACTTCTCTAATCATGACACAACCCTCCAAAAAGATTCATTTTTGACCGCCACCTCAACAAGGCTTTAGGTCTTCAATAAAAGACTACCACTTTTTCGCCAGGTGTCAAAAAACAACCTGTCAAAAAGACAGGTTGTTTTAATACTAACTAATTATTTTTTAATTCTTCTCTTACTACCAATCTATCATCCCATGGTGACTTTTTCCCACCAACAATGATAGATTGTTCGGCTCCCTTTCCGGTAATTAGTACCACATCGCCAACTTTACCCAAACTCAAAGCCTTTTTAATTCCTTCTCGCCTATCTTCAATGACAAATAAATCTTTTCCACGAACTTTTCCAAATTTTTCGGCAACAACAGCAATATCTTCTAGGATTTGTTTTGGGTCATCTTCGTAAGGATCAACATTACTCACTACAACGTAATCCGCCATCTTCGCTGAGATTTCACCCATGATTGGTCTTTTAGCTTTATCACGGCCACCTCCTTCAGCACCTAAAAGAATAATTGTTTTGGTTCCATTCTGCTTTAAATTATTGGCGGTTTGCAAAACGTTAGTGATACTTTCTTTCTCATGCGCATAATCCACAAAAACTGTAAAATTTTGACCCTCATTTATTTTTTCCATTCGTCCTGGAATGATCTCTAAATTTTCTAAACCTTTTTTTATCAACTTATCACTAACACCGGCAAGTTTAGCAACAATAATTCCCGGTAAAGCATTATAAATATTAAATTTACCAAGAATATTTATCTTGTAGTCATCATTAGCTATTTTAAAATTAACACCAGAAACTGTCTCTTGAATATTATTGGCTACATAGTCAGCCGAATTGTTAATAGCGAAAGTTATCTTTTTATCAGCTTGATGTTTTAAAAAATATTCAGCATGTTCGCTGTCATTATTAGCAATAATGACTTTTTCAATTACTTTACCGTTTATTATTTTTCTAGTCTTGGACAAACCTTCAAACAACTTGGCTTTCATCGCCTTATATTTTTCAAAACTACCACCATGAGAGGACAAATGTTCTGGAGACAAATTGGTAAAAATAGCTATATCATAGCATATGCCAATATGACGGAACTGTTTAATACCCTCAGAAGTTGTCTCTACCAAGCAATATCTGCATCCCTGTTTGACCATTCTAGCCATTAAACCCTGAACCACCATCGGGCCCGGCATAGTCATATGGTATTTATTCAAAAATTCTTCTTCACCAATTCTAATATTGGCTGTACTTATGATACCTGTTTTTAAACCACCCGCCTGTAAACAAGACCAAATAAAATTTATTGCTGAGGTCTTACCTTTAGTGCCAGTAACTCCAATAATAATCATTTTCTTAGACGGATTACCATATCGAGTTGTGGCCAAAACAGCCAATACAAAATGGTAAACGGAAAAAAGATTTTTTGGTAGTAATTTTTTTAATTGTTTTTTCATAATTATTTTTTGATTTTCTTAAGACATTTTCTAAAATTATAAAGTCGGTACCAAAACTGGTTAACAACAACGTCATAAAAGCTAGAATGATGGACTGCTTCGCCACCGAATTTCTTTTTAAAGGCCGTTAAACCTTCCCAGCCATCATAAACTTTACCTTCCCCAGCAATACCACCAAAGTTATAGTAATCGCAACCAAATTTTTTAGCTTCAACTATTGCCTGCCATTGAGCTAGATATGTTGGCATGCGATTTCTTTCTTCATTACTAGAGCCACCAAAAACATAATTGGCCACCTGGCCACATATAATAATCAAATCTATCGCCAGAACCTTATCACCCAATTTAGCAATAGATAAATATGCCTTACCTCTTGGTAAATTCTTAAAAATGTTTTGATAATAATCTTTTTTATGAAGGCTGAAACCGTTACGTTTAGCTGTACCATCCATCAATCCAAAGAAAATATCAAAATATTTATCAAAGTCCTCTGCAACAATCTCACCTGTAATCTGTTTTCTTTCCGCCAGTTTAATAGAGTAGCGAGTCTTTTCGTGCATCTCAGCCAAGATTTCTGTTTCAGTTTTACTCAAGCCTAGAAACCATTCCGTGCGTGGTTGAAAAAAAGCTGAATGATAGGTACAAAGTGAAGCTTTGGTAAAATATTTTGACAAGGTATCATCAGAAATGACTGGATTAAAATCCAAACGAACAAAAACCGCCTTTTCTGATTTGGCAATATGTTTTATTTTTTGTTTGAGATCCTGAAAGAATTCAGGAGAGTAATCTTTTGTAAGTGGCCCATAAGGAATATATAGATAACTCTTTCCCAACAGTAAGGGATATTTTATTAACTGAAAATAAGCCACAATTTCTTCGCCTTTAATAATCACAAAACGACGAACAGTTCTTCCTGTTCCGTGTTGCCATTTTCCATAATAGTCAGTCTGGGTAAAAGTAATATCTTCAAAAACAATATTCGGGTCAAAATCTTCACTGTTTTTAAGTTCCTTAATTTTAAAGTTATTCATGTTTAGTTATTATTTCCTATCGCGTCAATCTATAATTCGCCATATGCCAAGGTCTTTTCTGTAATAGTCAACATAATCAGCCATCTTTGGAGAACTTTTGCATAATATCATTTTTTAGGGGTCATCGCAATTTAGTAATATATTGAAAATGGTGTACCATATACACAGACATAACAGTTCTAAACCGAGGGATTAACATTCCATTGCGAATGCTAATCCTAGAAGGAGGTGAGGTATGAAGCACAACAAAGAACCCGGTAAACACGAAAAAATCTCTGACCTAAAAGCTCTTCGTGAGCGTTTGAAAGAAGACGGTCATCACGGACCAATTCGTAAACTTGAAAACCTGGTTGCAGTCGGCTATCATACTTATACTGCCGAACTCAAATACAGTACCGGTCTTATTAATAAGAAAGAACTGCAGGATGCCTTGGACACCCTCGAAAGACACCAGCGTGTTCTACTTGAGGAATGCAAACTACACAAGCTTACCCTGGCCAATTGGCAGGTTGAGTTAACACCTAAGGCGCTCCACGACTTCTTCCTGAATCGGCGTGATGAAGGATATGAAGCCTCACTCAAGCGACATCTCGGTGTAACTTGAGAAAAAGCGGTCCATAAACGGTCCGCTTTTTATTTTATATCCTGAATCACTTCAAATTAAATACCTATCAAAGATATCCCCTCTTATTTATTATTCCCGCGCTGGCAGAAAACTATCTTTTAAAGCACCTTGGATTACCATCCAAACAGAAACAACAAGAAATAAACAATTATTTTACCCCGTCAAACAAAATATCTTCAATCCTCAAACGTATTTCATTACGCCCCCTAAAAGTCGAATTTTCCAGAGTGGATACAACATCAACTACATCACCAGTTTTAAGTTCCCTACCCCAACTATCTGGCTGGGCAAAAAAAGAAATTGCCACAACCTTCCTTTTATTTGATTCTAAAGTTAATTCCAAATGATTATTTTCTTTGCCAAATATTTTCACTTGCGAAATTTTGGCTCGAGGAATTAAAAATAACGGCTTATTGTTTTCCATCCCAAACGGTGCGAATTTAGAAATATCTTTCCATAATTTTTCATTGACTTCCTCTGGTGATAAAGCCCAATCAATAACCGTTGGTTCTGGTTTAATTATTTCTGCCGATAATTCAGCGTAGGCCAAACACAAGCAATCCTCTAATTTGTGAACTGTTTTTTCCGAAATAGAAAAACCTCCGGAAACACTGTGTCCACCAAAATCCTTCAAGATCTCCTTTGGTACCCTTTTCATCAACTCTACTACACTAACACAGCCATCAGAGCGACAGGACCCCTTAAGAAGACCTTCTTCACCACCCTCACGTCCCCACAAGAAAACCGCACCCTGATGACTGTCTAATAACGAATTGGCAGCCAGTCCTAAAATGCCTGGACGCCAACTTGGATTACCAATTACCATCACTGGCTTTTTATTTTTACCTGAATAACGTTCTTCGACAATTATCTTAACTTCTTTGTTTAAAATGGCCACCATGCTTTTACGTTCAACATTTAAAGCCTCCAAAACTTCCGCCGCCTGATCACCCGCAATATCACTATCAGCCACTAGTAATTTAAACGCATCTTCGGGATCACCTAATCGTGAAGCGGCATTAATACGTGGCGCGATACTAAAACCAATATCAACTTCCGTAATATTTTCTGGATCAATTTTTAGACGTTTAAATAATTTCTTGAGTCCTGGACGTGGTGTTTTTTTTAAGACTTTTAAACCAAAATATGCCAGAGCGCGATTTTCTCCAGTTAAAGCGACCATATCAGAAACAGTGGCGATTCCAACTAGATCAAGCAACCATTTTTCCCAGCCACTTTTAAGACCAAAATCTTTTTCTTTAATTAAAGCTTGGACCAGTTTAAAAGCCACCCCGGCACCACAGATATTTTTATTCGGATAATGACAATCTTCTCTCTTAGCATCTAAAACAGCCACTGCTTTGGGTAATAAGTCCCCTTCCTTCTTAACTTTCTGTTTTACTCCTTTTTTCTCTCTTGTTTTGTCATCCTCGCGAACGCGGGGATCCATCTTATCTTCAATATCTAATCCTGGATTACCGCCTGCGCGGGAATGACAGAGAGGAATATGATGATCCGTAACAATCAAATCAATTTTATGTTTTTTAAGCCTTTCAGCCTCTACCACGTCAGTGATGCCACAATCCACAGTTATGACCAAATTTACTTTGTCTTTCTCAAACTCGTCAATCGCCCCCATGTTTAAACCAAAACCTTCCAAGTGACGGTGCGGAATATAGTTTGAAAAATTTGTGTAACCTATTTTTTTAAAGAAATCATGTAAAACCGCCCCACCTGGCACTCCATCGGCATCATAATCACTAAAAATAACAATTTTTTCTTTTTTATCAATTGCCTTCAAAATCCTCTTGACTGCTTTGTCCATATCTTTCATTAAATACGGATCGTGCAAATCTCGTTCGTAGGCTGGAGAAAAAAAAGTTTCAGCTACCTGTATTGTCTTTATTCCTCGTCCTGTTAGTAAGGCCCTGGTTAGGTCAGAATAGTTTGGTAGTTTAGTTTCCACTTCCTTAGTGAGTGGTTTTCTCATAATGTAATCAGTCATTGCCAAAGTATAGCATTTATATAAACAAGATAAAGAAATATCTTTTAGATTTAACTGGAAGAAACTCATTCTATTTGTTCAACTAACCTAAAATTAGGTATAATACTTTTGTAATAATATTTTAAAATCCAAATGACAAAAAATGATTGTGTGTTTTGTAAAATTATCTCTGGAGAAATACGTTCGGAAGGAAAACTTTACGAAGATGACTGTTCATTTTCTTTTCTTTCCACTGGACCAAATAATTTTGGCCACGCTCTAGTTGTGCCTAAAGGTCACTATGAAAATATTTATGAAATACCTGATGACTGTGTTGGTGAAATGATGAAAACAGTTAAAAAGGTGGCGCTGGCCATAAAGGCAGCGACCGAAGCCGATGGTATAAATATAGGCATGAACAATGAAAAAGCCGCCGGCCAAGCCGTCTTCCATGCTCATATTCATATTATTCCCCGCTATTTCAATGATGGCTTTACAGCCTGGGAATCTGACAAAAAATACAAAGACGGTGAGATGAAAGACTGGGCAGAGAAAATAATTAGTCATATATAAAACAAAAAGTTCACTTTATAAAGTGAACTTTTTGTTTTTATTTAAACACTATTTTTTATTTTTGAGTAGTAGTACCGGTGCGGTAACAATTTTTATTAACTCCCGGTAAATAACCAACTCCACAACCCCATCTACAATTACCGGCGCTATCAAAGTCAGATTGGATTAAGTCATAGTCAAGGTAATCCCACGATGTAGATGCCTGACGCATACTATCTGGTGATACCAGCACTCCAGTTCCAGGACCAGTTATCGGCTTCGCGCCTTTACAACCACCTGTTATCGGATCGGGACCAGTTTCACATTTATTAGTAGTAGAATTATAAGAATAGCCATCCTTACAAGTGAATATACATTCAGGTGATGGTGTGCCCGCAAAAGTCGTAGTGGAAACCCAAGCCCATAGACCATGATTATCCTTTCCGGCGTAATTAACTGTGGTTGTACTACCCACCATAGTAATCAAATCGTCCTCGCCACAAATGCCGTCATTATAAATGCAAGACTTTTTATCTGCGGATATTGTATAGCCGTCGACACCGTTACAGTTCCAACCACAAGAGCCCCTATCGTTTGTATTAGATACATCTAACCCTACATCGTACCACCATGGCGAAGGAAGACCTATGTGAACTTTAGCACTAAAAATATAATTAGTTGATGGTGACGGCTTATCAATACAATTACCTTCTATTCTAATATCTTTTATACATTCTGTACCATTCCAGATCCAACCAACCTTACAATCATACTCACAGAATCCTAAATTTGTTGAAGTTGCTCCTTTCTTCCAATACCCAAAACCACTCTTACTAACTATATTTGGGTCTATTGGAAGCCTGGTGGTCTCATCAAGTGGATTGGTCTGACACTGTGAAGTTCCGTAACATTGAGTACCATTATAACCATTATTACAACCATATTCACATGATCCTAATGTAGTTATTGTTCGTGGGTATTCGGTAATTAACTTCCAGTTTTTTGCAACATTGTCTGCACCAAAATCAAATGACTGAGTCGGTGTTGGCTTTGGAGAAAAACAATTTTTATTTTCAGAAGTAATAACCACCCCACCAAAAGCTGGCTTCCAACTAATCCAGCCGACAACATCACTACCCCAAGCATAACTACCAGCAATAGCCGCTAAGGTCGTAGAAGAAAAGGTAATACCGTAAGCACCTCCCCCAATACCGTTTGCACTAGACAAACTTATCCAGCCATCCCAGCCATCAGTACGAGAAGGGGTATTACAGTCTCCGTTTTGTGTTCCAGCACAAGCTCTTGCCCAACCAGACAAAGTCCAATTGCTAGTAATTTTAGCATCACAACCCAAAAGACTTGGTGAACAACCACTCAAACCACCAAACTTTATCCAACCAATATTATCTGACCAAGCATAACCAACAAGACTGCCGTCAGACTGAATATTTACCCCATACGTCGTACCAAGTGTCGTTGTGCCAGACATACTGATCCAACCTATATTTGAAGACCAAGCAAAACCAGATAAAGTACTGGAAGCAGCTCCAAGGTCACCAACTGAAGTGGCTGACATTTTGTTTTCTAGTCCAGCAAAAATCTGTCGATTATCGGTTGAGGAGAAAAAAGAAGCCAAAGCCACAGCTGACAATAATACTAATGACAAAGTCATTAGATACTGCTTCCCTACTTTAATAATTTTTTGCCACATAAATATAAATAAGAATGATTTTTTAACTTCTCACATTATAACACTATGATTTTAAAAAAACAAAAAAATATGTAAGCGAACTTTGAATTACAAATTGTTTCCTTCTTGTAATTCAAAAATGTTATGCAGTTTATGAATACCGTTTAACTCTTTCTATTTTACCTAGGCTAGGCCTAGGTGGATCCTGTATTAAGGATTAATTTCTTGAAATTATATAATTGACAAAAAATGTCCAAATGCTAAACTTGAAAAGTAACAGTTCGCCCGACGGCGGACTTGTTTTTTTACCAGCTAATTAACTTTCATGCTCGACTTAAAAGTCATTCACTCGGTTTTAGACCAGTTGGAACAGGAAAGAGGTATCCCCCGCGCCACAATGCTCGAAGCAATTGCGATGTCGTTGGCTACCGCTTATAAAAAGGAGTTCGGCAAAAAAGGCCAGATTATTCGGGCCAATTTTGACATCGAATCCGGAAAAACTGATTTCTATCAGGTGAAAACTGTCGTGGACAAAGATCAGGTTATCTTTCGTGATGAAGAAAGTGAAGAAACGGCTTCCGAGCCAGAACCAGTTGAAGGCGACGAAAAAGTCTACTTCAACCCGGAACACCACATTCTTCTAGAAGATGCCAAGTTTATTAAAAAAGACGCTACTGTCGGTGAAGAAATCATTTTCCCTTTGGAACCAAAGGATGATTTTGGCCGTATTGCAGCTCAAACTGCCAAGCAAGTTATCGTTCAAAAGATTCGTGAAGCTGAAAAAATCTCCGTCCTTGGAGAATTCGGCAAAAAAGAGAATCAAATTATCAACGGCATTGTTCAACGTGTAGAACGTGGCAATATCTTTATGGATATGGGTCGTGCTACCGCCATTCTTCCTTATGAAGAACAGATTCCTGGTGAACGATATAACCCCGGCGAACGCGTTCGGGCTTTTCTATTCAAAGTAGATGAATCACCGAAAGGTATCATGCTCAAAGTGTCTCGTTCTCATCCAAAATTCTTGGAGGAACTTTTCAAAATTGAAGCTCCTGAAATCAGTAATGGTACAGTGGAAATAAAAGCCATCGCTCGTGAAGCTGGTTCTCGTTCCAAAATCGCAGTTCTCTCCAAAGATGATCACATCGATGCCGTTGGCGCCATGGTTGGTCAACGCGGTGTTCGTGTTTCGACCGTCATGAGTGAACTTGGTGGTGAAAAGATAGACATTATTGAATGGAATGCGGATCCCAAGAAATTTATCGAGGAAGCTCTCTCTCCAGCTAAAATCGGCAACATTGAATTGAATGAAACCGAGAAAAAAGCCACCGTTGAAGTTTCTGAAGATCAACAATCTCTAGCGATTGGTAAGGGCGGACAAAATGTTCGTCTCGCTGCCAAATTGACTAGTTGGAAAATTGATATTCGCGGTAATGGTAAAGTTGCTGAGGAAAAAGCAACACCTGATGAAGAGTAATTCGACTCTAAATCAAATTTTATAAATTAAAAATTAATAACTAGTTCTTATGAACTCATTTGTTATCTTTGCTTTGATTGCTTCGATTATTGCCATTGTTTATGGCTTAATCTTGATCAAAATTGTTTTGAAACAGGGCGCCGGCAATACTCGCATGCAAGAAATTGCTTCTGCGATTCAAGCTGGTGCTAAGGCTTATCTTAATCGTCAATACAAAACTATCGGTATTATTGCGGCTATCTTGTTCTTGGTTATTGGTATTGTACCAATGATTTGGAATGTACCAACCGGTTTCCTTGGTTGGAAAATGGCTTCTGGCTTTTTAGTAGGAGCTATTTTATCCGCTGTGGCTGGTTATGTTGGTATGAACGTTTCTGTTCGCGCCAACGTTCGTACTGCTGAAGCGGCTCGTGGTGGTTTGAAAAAAGCTTTAGATATCGCTTTCAAAGGTGGTGCCGTTACCGGTCTTTTGGTAGTTGGTCTCGCTCTTTTGGGTGTGACTGTCTTCTACATGATCACTGGCGATGTTAAGGCCTTGGTTGGTCTTTCTTTTGGTGCTTCTCTTATTTCTGTCTTTGCTCGTCTCGGTGGTGGTATCTTTACCAAAGCCGCTGACGTTGGTGCTGATATTGTAGGTAAAGTTGAAGCTGGAATTCCAGAGGATGATCCACGTAACCCTGCCGTTATAGCTGACAACGTTGGAGACAATGTTGGTGACTGTGCTGGTATGGCTGCTGACTTGTTTGAAACTTACGCAGTTACTACTATCGCGACTATGCTCTTAGGTACTATTCTTTTTGTTGATGACAAAAATGCCATCATCTATCCTCTGGCTATCGGTGGTATTGCCATCATTTGTTCAATTATTGGTACTTGGTTTGTTCGTTTGGGTAAGAACGGCAACATCATGGGTGCTTTGTATAAAGGTTTGATTGCCGCTGGACTCTTGTCAGCGATTGCTTTCTACCCTATCACTAAGATCTTGATGCCAGCTAATTCTTTCGGCTTATACATTTGTGCTTTGATTGGTATTTTAGTAACCGCGGCAATCGTGGTTATTACTGAATACTATACTTCAACCAAATACTCTCCAGTTAAATCAATCGCTTTAGCTTCTGTTTCTGGACACGGTACAAACGTAATTCAAGGTTTGGCTATTTCTATGAAAGCGACTGCTCTACCTTTGGTTGCTATCGTTGTTGGTATCATGGGATCATTCTACTTTGGTGACGGTCTTTACGGTGTAGCTGTGGCTGCAATGTCTATGCTATCCCTAACTGGTATTATCGTGGCCATCGACGCTTTTGGTCCTATCACTGACAATGCTGGTGGTATTGCTGAAATGGCGGATATGCCTGAAGCTGTTCGAGATGTTACTGATCCTCTAGATGCTGTTGGAAACACTACAAAAGCTGTTACTAAAGGTTACGCTATCGGTTCCGCCGGTTTAGCCGCTTTGGTTCTCTTTACTTCTTACACTCAGGAACTTACTGCTATCAATGGTAAAGTTTTGGCTTTTGATTTAAGTAATCCAATGGTTATCGTTGGTTTGCTCATCGGTGGTTTGTTGCCATATTTCTTCGGGGCGATGTGTATGGAAGCGGTTGGTAAAACTGCTGGTGCTGTCGTTGAAGAAGTTCGCCGACAATTCCGCGAAATTAAAGGTATTATGGGAGGTACTGCTAAACCTGACTATGCTCGTTCAGTAGATATCGTTACTACTGCGGCTATCAAGCAAATGATTGTTCCAGCTTTGATTCCAGTTCTCGCTCCAATCATTGTTGGTTTCCTCTTTGGTGCTGAAGCTTTGGGTGGTCTCTTGGTTGGTTCTATCGTTACTGGTTTGTTCGTCGCTATCTCTATGACTTCTGGTGGTGGTGCTTGGGACAATGCCAAGAAATATATCGAGTTAGGTAATCATGGTGGTAAAGGTTCAGACGCTCACAAGGCTGCTGTGACTGGAGACACTGTTGGTGACCCTTACAAGGATACTGCGGGGCCAGCTATCAATCCAATGATCAAGATTATCAACATTGTTGCCATCTTGCTCGTTCCGATTTTGGCTGCTTCCACTCCTTTGTTCTCATTGGTTAAATAATTTAATCTGGAGATTATTTAAAACCGCCCGGTTCGCTTCGCGAACCGGGCGGTTTTATTTAAATATTTTTAATCAACTCTTCTATCTTTGGATAGTATTTCTCGAAAGCCAAGTCAACCGATTTGGTATCAATATCCCTCTTTTGCATAATACCCAATTCCGGATCAATTTTTTGAAAAATTTGATCCACTATTCTTTCTTTTATCCAATGACTTATTTTATATTCGTTAATAAAACTCTGTATAGATAAATGAATTATTTCGTGAATAGTATTTCTAAAAAGTGCCAGCTCTGATTTATTATTAAAATTTAAAATAACTGTATTTGGAACATGATAACTCCCACCTACCCCATATTTTGTAATCTGTACAACATAAATTTCTTCTGGTTTCAATAATGTTTCAGCAAAATATCGTTCTAGTTTTGGTGCAAATTTAAACCACTGTTCATTAATAAGGCCTCTAATCTTTTCATAATCATCGTCCACATATTCTTCTTGAGCAGTATCCAGTAAATATTTTTCTGAAGTTTTTACATCAATCTCCTCAAGTTTTTTACCTGCCGGCAATTTTATCCAGTTTGAATAACCATTTTCAATAAACCAACCAGCTTCGTTGAGGGTATTCTTTATTCGTTCCCTCTCATATTCAAGAGAATATTTTATATCTAATTTTATCATTATTTTATTCATATTTTTGTTTCTTATACCATATACTGCATACAATATACTATATAC
>CAZOXG010000025.1:0-15473 GCA_964583845.1 uncultured Candidatus Saccharibacteria bacterium | reverse complement strand
CAGTAAAACCACTGAGTTGCTTGTTATCAGAAAAAGCTAATAGTGGGATTTTATTATTAAAAGTGTTCCAATCAGCTACGGATAAAGTACCAGTAGCGGTTGAACTGGCTAAAGCCATAATAAGTTGCTGACCACTGCGAGTTAAACCATTGTCAGGATTCGACAAGGTAACGTCGCCGGTATTAATCCCAGTGGAACTACCAGTGAAGTTTTGAGCGGTAATAAAGCCAGCAAAAGTAGAGGTACTAGTATTACCAGCAACATTTAAAATGTTTGAGAAGTAGCCAGAACCGATGACAGTTAAAGCATAGCTCGCCGTTGTAGTCGTACCAATACCAACGTTTCCAACAAAGTTTTTATTACCAACGAATATTTGACTACCGGTAGTCATAAGTCCGCGAGCTGTCTGGGAAGCATCTGGAATGTTTAATGTAAGAGTTCCTCCAAGAGAAGCTGGCGAACCAGAAACATTAACGTCAGTGCCAGAAGTACCAGTTGAAAGTCCGATAGTTCCTAGGGATGAAAGTGTAGTAGTAGAATAGACCCCATTCACAATTGAACGCAAATTTGTTCCATTAACTTCTAGGACATTGGAGAGGATAATACTAGTTGAGGAAGAAACTCCATTTACATTACTAGTGAGTGAGTTACCAGAAGAAGTTAAACCATTAGAATTAATAATATTCACTCCAGCTCCAGCTACACCATTGATCGTAGTAGTTAAAGTATTAGTAGTGGAATTGTTAGCGACAGAGTTGATGATCGAAGAAGTTGCAGAAACTCCGTTAACGGTACTAGTTAAAACATTACCAGAGGAAGTCGCAGAGAAAGAATTAATCAAGTTAGTGAAAGCGGAAGCGATACCGTTGACGACAGTTTGGAAAGTGTTGGTAGTAGTAGAAAGACTGTTGGAAGTGATGACACTGGAAGTAGCAGAGACACCATTCACATTGCTGGTCATGGTATTACCAGTGGCGGAGAGAGTGTGAGTGTTAATAATACTCGAGGTTGAAGTTACGCCGTTTACATTAGCAGTTAAAGTATTGTTAGAGGAAGTAAGAGACAGACTATTAATGATATTGGCGGCGGCCGCAGTTAGACCGTTAATAACAGTGGAGAAAAGATTGCCAGTGGAGGAAGCGGAAGCGGAGTTAATGAGACTAGCAGTGGAAGTGACACCGTTTACTACACTAGTGAGAGTGTTGGTGTTGGAAGACAGAGAGTTGGTGGTACTACCAGTTACTAGTGATGCCAAAGAAGTTGTTGCGGTCACACCGTTTACTTTTGAAGTAAGAACACTGCCATTTAGAGAGAGGGTGCTGGAGCTGATGACACTACTGGTAGCATTGAGGCCATTGATGGCCATGGTCAAAGTATTGGTAGCGAGAGACAAAGAATTACCATAAATCAAATTAGACAAAGCCACAGTTGAAGTAGCGATTCCATTTACGTATGAACGCAAATTTGTTCCATTAACTTCTAGGACATTGGAGAGGATAATACTAGTTGAGGAAGAAACTCCATTTACATTACTAGTGAGTGAGTTACCAGAAGAAGTTAAACCATTAGAATTAATAATATTCACTCCAGCTCCAGCTACACCATTGATCGTAGTAGTTAAAGTATTAGTAGTGGAATTGTTAGCGACAGAGTTGATGATCGAAGAAGTTGCAGAAACTCCGTTAACGGTACTAGTTAAAACATTACCAGAGGAAGTCGCAGAGAAAGAATTAATCAAGTTAGTGAAAGCGGAAGCGATACCGTTGACGACAGTTTGGAAAGTGTTGGTAGTAGTAGAAAGACTGTTGGAAGTGATGACACTGGAAGTAGCAGAGACACCATTCACATTGCTGGTCATGGTATTACCAGTGGCGGAGAGAGTGTGAGTGTTAATAATACTCGAGGTTGAAGTTACGCCGTTTACATTAGCAGTTAAAGTATTGTTAGAGGAAGTAAGAGACAGACTATTAATGATATTGGCGGCGGCCGCAGTTAGACCGTTAATAACAGTGGAGAAAAGATTGCCAGTGGAGGAAGCGGAAGCGGAGTTAATGAGACTAGCAGTGGAAGTGACACCGTTTACTACACTAGTGAGAGTGTTGGTGTTGGAAGACAGAGAGTTGGTGGTACTACCAGTTACTAGTGATGCCAAAGAAGTTGTTGCGGTCACACCGTTTACTTTTGAAGTAAGAACACTGCCATTTAGAGAGAGGGTGCTGGAGCTAATAATATTCACACCTGCACTAGTGACACCATTAACTGCAGTAATCAATGTATTGGTTGCAACCGAGTTAGAAACAGAAGAAATGGTATTAGCACTAGAAGAAGCGTCAGTTAAAATAACATCACCAGAAGCATTGACGGAGAGAACTTTTCCATTGGCAGAAGAAGTGGCTGAGAAGACATTTAAATTTCCAAAACGTAAACCAGAAAAACCAGCTGCAGCAGAAGTTAAAGTAGTGGTTCCATTAACTAAAATCGGTCCGCTAAAATTCGCTCCGGATAATAAGGCGTACGGACTTAAAGCGGCTGAAGTTATGTAAGTAGAGGAAGCAGTACTTTGTTTTAAATAAGTTGAGGAAGCATCAGCTTGAGTTAAATAAGTTCCAGCGGCAGAGGAAGTTGAAAGAAAAGTAGAGGAAGCACTTAAAGGTAAATAATTAGCGATAGCAGAAGCTTGAGTTAAATAAGTTAAAGAAGCAGTAGCGGCTAGAAGATAGTTGTTGGCACCAGAGAGAGTTAAGTAAGTGAGACCAGCGTTACCTTGAGTGAGGTAAGTTGAAGAAGCTGAATCTTTGGATAAATAAGTAGAAGAAGCGTTGTTTTGAGTTAAATAAGTTCCAGCGGCAGATGTGGTTGAAAGAAATGAAGAAGAAGCAGAGAGAGGAAGATAAGTGCCGGCGGCCGAGGAAGTAGTTAAATATCCGAAGGTGGCATGATTACCCCAAGAAGCTGCAGCATTCCAAGTAGAACTAGCCGTTACCAGAGCATCCCAAGCATCTCTTGAAGTCGTGGTTGGAATAACATAACCATTAGTTAAAGAAATAGCTCCAGTCGAAGTGGAGTATGAAAGACCTAATGCACTTGCACTAAGAGCGTTACGGATGGTGGAGGTGGAGTTAGCAAGAGAGAGATAAGTAGTGGCCGCATTAGCTTGAGTAAGATAGGTGGCACCGGCGGTGGTAGTGGAAAGAAAAGTTGAGGAAGCTGCTAGTGTCAAGTAAGTAGCAGCCGCCGATGAAGTGGAGAGATATGTGGCAGCGGCGTTGACTTGAGAAAGATAAGTGGAGTTAGCTGAAGTTTGAGTTAAATAAGTTGAAGAGGCATTTTGCTGAGTGAGATAAGTACTGGCGGCAGTAGTAGTGGAAAGAAAAGTTGAGGAAGCAGAGAGAGGTAGATAGGTGCCGGCGGCAGTGGTTGATAGTAGATAATTGTTGGCACCAGAGAGAGTTAAGTAAGTGAGACCAGCGTTACCTTGAGTGAGGTAAGTTGAAGAAGCTAAATCTTTGGATAAATAAGTTTCAGCGGCAGACGTGGTTGAAAGAAATGAGGAAGAAGCAGAGAGAGGAAGATAAGTACCGGTGGCCTTTAGTAAAGTTAAATAAGTAGTAGAAGCTAGACCTTGAGTGAGATATGTTGAAGATGCGTCACTTTTGGTTAAAAAATTTAACGCAGCTGAGGTTGAGGTGAGATATCCAGCGTCAGTATGGTTACCCCAAGAGTAAGCTTCATCCCAGTGAGGACTAGAGGTGGCAAAATTATTCCAAATATTAGTTGAAGTAGTACTTGGAATAACATATCCAGGAGCCAAAGTAAAAATACCTGTAGAAGAAGAATAAGAGATACCATCTATATTAGAAACGCCTATAGCCGCTCGAGCATTAGTATCGCTGTAGTTTGGAATACCAAAATCAATTGTACAGGCAGGATTAGTAGGATCGCAACCAGGGTCAAGTAAACCAGGATTCACAGACGCGAAAAGTGGAGAAACAAAATATGCAGCCGAAACAAAAAAACTGAGTCCAATTACAAATACAAAAAAACTAGAAATATCTTTAGCAGATAAACGCATATAATGTTACTCCGAAGAGCTAGTAATATTTTACCAAGTTACAATAACAAACGCAACAAAAAAAGTGGATAACCACACAAGACATATTTACAGAAATTTTAAAAGAAAAAATCGGCATCCATAGGGTGCCGATAATTATTTTTTTGTCTTATTTTTATAAAAAAATTAGATTTTTAAACTATTTTGTCGCTCGGCTCGCCATGCTTCAATCTTTTTATGATCCCCGGACAACAAAACCTTAGGCACCCGGTACTTTTTTCCTTTATAATCTAAAATTTCTGGTCGAGTATAAACCTCTGAACTGGCCACTCGGGTTTCTTCCAAGGAGGCAATATCTCCAAGTACACCAGGAAGTTGTCTCGCCACACAGTCGGCAATAATCATGGCCGGTAGTTCACCGCCAGTTAAAACAAAAGGACCAACAGAAACATTTTCCATTTTAAAAACTTTTTTGACCCGTTCGTCTACACCTTCATAACGTCCGCAAACGATAATCGTATCAGTGAATTTCTTTACTACTAATTTTTTGGCGTAAGCTGTATCAAATTGAACTCCTGATGGATCTAGAAAAATTATTTTAATTTTACTTTCCTTTTTTTTATTGGCTTTTTTAACTGCCGTTTCAAGAGCTTTGATCATCGGCAAAGCTTCCATCACCATACCAGGACCACCACCATAAGGACGGTCGTCCACTCGTTTGTATTCGGGAAAATCGTTCTTTGATTGTTTCTTCTTTTTAGCTTTTACAAACTCGCGTGGATTATAATAAAAAAACTTGATCACCCCGTCTTTTTCGGCGCGTCCAATAATAGAGCTATTTAAATATCCGAAAGTCTCCGGAAATAATGTTATGAAATGAAAATTCATTTTTAGGTATAGAAAAACCGTGTCTAAAAAATAGCACGGTTTTTCTTTTGTGTCAAAATCTTAAATTAGAGTTTGAGATCAGCCATCGCTTCATCTACAGATTTAGAAGCTGACATTGATGGTGCTTTCACACTACCAGCCGGTTCATTAATCTTGAGATTAACACGAGAGTTGTTCTTCATACCAACAACACGTAACAAAGTACGGATAGCCTTGGCAGTATTGCCCATGCGACCGATAACTTTACCCATGTCAGCTGGATCTACATCAAGAGTCAAGAGAACACCCATCTCATCAACAGTTCTCACGATCTTAACGTTGTCTGGATTATCCACCAAAGCCTTAATAACGAAATCAAGAAACTTTGTGTCCTGTTCAGTCATATTTTTTATTTTTGTTTGTTAAAAAACTTAGCGATGAATTCGACCGGTCATTGGCGCTTACTGCGCTTTTCTATTAATTCTACCGCTTGTTCCATTCTAGTATATTTAAATATTTAGTCAACGACAAATATATAACAAAAGACGGTTCGCTTTTACGAACCGTCTTTCTTCTTATGCTTATACTAATTCCTTATACTGTTTTCGGAGCTTCTGCCTTAGCAGCTTCCCCAACTTTAGCCGGTACAGTTTTCTTTGGAAGAACATTTATTTTCTTACCAGAAATAACTTTCTGACTAACTAACATATTATGAATAGTGTCTGAAACTTTCGCACCTTTGGAGATCCAATACTTGATGCGCTCACCATCTAATTTATTGTCCTTATCCTTACCTGGACGAGAATCATAAGATCCGAGCACTTCCAAGAACTTTCCACTCTTGGTACTGTTTTTTGAATCGGTCAAAACGGCACGAAACTTCGGCTCATTCTTGCGACCAACTCTTTGCAATCTGATCATTAACATAGGCGCTATCTTAGCAAAACAACCTTAAAGAGTCAATACGATTGACATTTGATTAAAAATGTGTAGAATTGCAAAGGAAGTACAAACCGCCTCAAAATATCCTAAAAGACTAGGGCGACACAAAAAAAGGAATGAAACTATGATTAGCTTCGAAGATTTCTGCTTACGCCTAACCGCTTTACAATGCGGTTTTATGATTCCACATCTCGAGACTATGCACAACCGCGGTTTCAGGTTCCTTCATGCTAGAGTCAAGATTAGCGAAACCACATATGAGTCCATTCTTAAAGGTCATCACTGTGATTCGTTGGGAGGTGAGCACATTATCGTTTTCGGTGAGTATGAAAATGTTTTGGTTATCATCGAAAAGAAAATCATTGAACCCAAAACGAATACCGATTGGCTCATCCAAGCAATCAGGTTCTTCATCCCGAAATATCAAGATAACACACGAACGCCAGCTGAGGCTCTAAAAGAAGCCAAAAAGGCTGATGAAGATCATTGTATACTGGTTTATGAGGAAAGAACCAAGACGGTGAGAATATACTCACGTCGCGCTTTTGGGAAAGATGTAAGTTGGACTTCCCTTTCCATCTGATCCATTTGGCCGGTTGCCCCATGGCAACCGGCCACTTTTTTTAATAAAACAAACTTTAGACAATTAACATATTAAGCATATAATTATCTTATGAAATCTCAACGCCCCCACAGCCATAAAATGAAAACGAATAACACTAGTAAAATAAGTGGCATTTTAAGTATTAATTCCAAAGGTATTGGTTATCTCAAAAACCCATTAAGCGACAATGATATTGAAATAGCTAATTCGGATTTAAACACGGCTCTACCAGGGGATGAAGTTGAAGCCGTTATATCTACAAAAAAGGGTCCGAGAAATACTATTTATGGAACCATTACAAAAATAGTTAAACGCGCCAATACTCAATTTGTTGGTACAATCGAAAAAGGTAAAGGTTTTTACTTTTTTATTCCTGACAATAAAAAAATATATTCAGATTTTTATATTCCTTTTACCAAAAACTCCTTACCTGCTGCAACTGGTGATAAGGTTTTAGTAAGATTGGTCCGCTGGGATAATCCAGCCAAAAATCCCGAGGGAGAAATTCTCCAAAACTTGGGACGTAAGGGTGAAAATAATGCCGAAATGCATTCCATTGCTGCCGGTAAAGGTTTTGATGTGGAATACCCTGCCAAAGTTATGGCTGAGGCTCAAAAAATCGAAAAGGAAGAAAAAATAATTCCCAAAACTGAAATCGCCAAACGCCGTGATTTTCGCTCGACTTTAACTTTTACTATCGACCCCGCTTCAGCTAAAGATTTCGACGATGCCATTTCCTATCAAAAACTTGGTGACAACCATCATGAAATTGGAGTTCATATTGCGGATGTCTCTCATTATGTTCGAGAACATTCAGCTTTAGACAAAGAAGCTTTCAAACGCCAGTTTTCTGTTTATCTTGTAGACCGCACAATCCCGATGTTACCACCGGTTTTATCGGACGACCTGTGTAGTTTAAATCCTAACGAAGATAAACTTGCCTTCTCTGCTGTTTTTGAAATGGATGATAGTGGCAAAATTTTAAAACGTTGGTTCGGAAAAACTATCATAAATTCAGACAAAAGATTTTCATATGAAGATGCTCAAAAATCTATTACTGATTCTACCCTCACCCATCACTTGGAACTTACAACCTTAAATCGCATCGCTAAAAAAATGCGAGTCGAAAAGGAAAAAAAGGGGGCGATTGATTTTGAACAAGATGAAGTGGCTTTTGAATTAGATGCCAAAGGTGTTCCGATTCGTATTTATTTAAAAGCTCGTCTAGATACTCACAAAATGGTTGAGGAATATATGTTACTTGCGAACCGTGAAGTCGCTGAATATATTTGGAAAATCAATGAGAAGCGTTCGGAGCAATACCCTTTCCTTTATCGTATCCACGATTTACCAAATCCAGACAAGATTGCTAATCTATCCATTTTTGTCAAAGCACTTGGTTACGAACTAAATATTAAGAAAGATAAAAATATCACTCCTAAAGATTTGCAAATGTTAATCAACGAAGTTGAAGGCAAAGCGGAGGCCGGAATTATAAAAACCGCGGCCATTCGCTCGATGGCCAAGGCTATTTATGCGACCCAAAATATTGGGCACTTTGGGTTAGCTTTTGATTATTATACTCATTTTACTTCCCCAATCCGTCGCTATCCAGACTTGGTTGTTCACCGTATGTTACAGAAAGTTTTAACCGGTCAGACAATCGCTCAAAGTGAATGGAATCATTATGAAAGCACTGCCCTACGATCTACCGAAAAAGAAATTTCCGCTGCCGAAGCGGAACGCGAATCCAAAAAATACAAACAGGTTGAGTATATGCAAAATCATATTGGTCAAACCTATGATGGAACCATTTCTGGCGTCACCGATTGGGGCTTATACGTCGAGGAAATCGCCACACGTTCAGAAGGTTTAGTAAAAATTCGTTCATTACCAGATGATTATTATGAGTTGAATGAAAAGACTTATTCTCTTGTTGGACAGAAAAACAAAAAAACTTATCGTTTGGGAGATAAAGTAAAAATTAAATTAGTTGGGGCAGATTTGGAAAGGAAGACTTTAGATTACGAAATAGTAAAATAAATTTAATAAAAGTCAGCGAATGCTTCGCAGTCGCTGACTTTTATTTACCCACATAATATGTATTGACATCTTTATTCAAAAGAGTAATATCTCACACAGAAGAGTTATGGAAGGATGGTGGATAATGTACACCAAACACCATTTTGTCGGTCCGAACCCGACTCATTTCCAAGAGACCAACCGGCCAAAAAAACAGCCTCGCCAAACAGTGTCGCACCATGTGCAACCCGCGGGGAAAAACCAAAAAAGTCTGAGGACTGCCTCCTCATGACGACATGGACCGGATCCGCAAGGATTCTCGAAAGAAATGAACTCTGTTCTAGAAAGCTCCGCAAGGGGCTACCCAAATCAAGGTCGGCAACCGCGCAGAAATGCATAACAAACGGTTGCCGACCACTTTTTTATATAGCAGATTTTAATATAGAAAACCCGAACTGTTCACTATACGAAATATCCGGGTTTTTTTGTAAACTCTTATTAGTCAAACTTTTTTATTTAGCCACAGCTATCGCTTCCCCAAACTCAATAGACAATACTTTTGATACACCATCAGCACCCATAGTAACTCCATAAATAATTCCCGCTCGAGACATCGTCTCGCGATTATGAGTAATCAAAATCAACTGAGAAAACTTGGAAAGATTTTCAATCATATCACCATAACGACGTGAATTAGCCTCATCAAGCGGCGCGTCAGTTTCATCCAAAATAATAAATGGCGGAGGATTAACTTGAGACATCGCGAACAATAAGGCAATAGAAGTTAATGCTCGCTCACCCCCCGAAAGCATCATTAGCCCCTTAATTTTTTTGCGAGGTAAATTAACTTCAATATCCAAACCTTCCCTCTCTTCCTGAGTTCCTTCGTCGGACTCATTTTCCAACCCCTCCTCACCTGGTAAATCAGTGTCTTTTTTCTTTCGCTTGACTTCACGAACCAAAGACAACATTGCTGTACCACCACCGAACATCAGAGCAAAAAAGTTTTGAAATTGGTTATTAATTTTTGTCACCCCATTTCGGAATTCTTCATCGATTTTACTATTTAATTCCAAAATCAACTGCTTGAGAGATATCATAGTCTTACTCAAATCTTCCAATTCCCGACCTAAAAAATCATCACGTTCAGTAGTTTCTTTGTATTCTTTCATTACCTCATCAGCCGAACCACCTATTCCACTATCCTCTAGACGAATTTTAATTCTTTCCAAGGTGCGACGGCGTTCTTCTTGCATATGTCTTGGCTCAGCATAAATATCATCATCTGTTAAAGCTAGACCGCTTTCTGGCACCAAAGAATGGGTTTTAAAATGTAGAGCCGCTACCCCAGCCAAAACAGAAGCCTCTTTTAATTCATTTTGAAAAGATGCTTCATCTGAAACCAATTTATCTTCGCGATTTTTAATCATCGCTAATTGCCCGCGCAATTCATTTTGTTCAGCCACAATTCTAAAAACAGCTTTTTCAGCATCGCGATTAGAATCTTTTTCTCTCTCTATAGACAAACGAACAGTCTCGTATCTTTCTTGCCAGCTTTTTTCATTTTGTCTCAATGACTCAATAGTCTCCAATAAAATCACTTTTTTAGATTTTAATTTTTCAATCTCCCCTTCAGTTTCACTGAAATCTTGAGTTGGGTTTTCACCTTTCTTGGCAGTTAGATAACTAACAAAATTTTGTTTGATTTTCTCTAGTGCTAAACGTAATTCAGCGACATTTTCATTACTAATTGCTTCATCGATAATACTGACTGCTTCACGAGTTAAGCCTTCAACTTCGCTTAATGAAACTTTCTGATCAATAACTCTAGATGCTAAATCGCGTTGTTTTTGCAACAATCTTTCCATTGAGGCGATTTCCCCATCCAACCGACCCAAGTCATGCATCGCGGAATCCTTTTGTGAACGAGACTGTTTTAACTCATTCTCTATTTGAATAATCTCATCACTACGAGCATCTTTCGTTTGGGAACTTTCAAGGACTCTTTTAGCTTGATGCATTTCTTGTTCCAAAGCCAACATTTTATTTATTGGTTCAGCTTTTTCCTTGGTCAACAAATCTTTAGTAATCAACAGATAAATATCCTCGCGACGAAAATACTCCAAATATAATTTAGTTAATTCATTTCGCATTTCAATTGTCTTTTCAATCTTCTCTACCTGCTTTTTTAAGAAACGAATATGGGGAGCTATCTCACGACGTAAAGACTCCACTGACCCAATGTTTTCCAGAGTTTTTTCTAATTTCTTTTCACTTTCATTTTTTTTGTATTGATAGATTTTAAGACCAAGAGCGTCTTCAATCATTTCACGGCGGTCACGCGGATTGGCATTCAAGATACGATCACCTTCACCTTGAGAAATAATGTGATGGCCAGAAGCACCGATATGTGCACTTGCCAAAAGTTCAATGATGTCTTTAAGTCGAACTAAAGAACCATTGATAAAATATTCACTAGAAGAATCACGATGAACTACACGTTCTAAAGAAACTTCATCAAAATCTATTTTTAGTAGGCGTTTGGAATTATCAAAAATAACTTTTACCGCCGCACGGTTAGCACGAGGAGCTTCCTTGCCACCATTAAAAATCAAATCTTCAGCTCGTTTACCACGAAGCGATTTGATAGACTGCTCACCCAAAACAAAACGAAAAGCTTCGGCCACATTTGATTTACCGGACCCATTAGGACCAACAATACTGGAGATAGGTTGAGTAAATTCTAAATCTGCCTTACGGCCAAAAGACTTAAATCCGTAAATTTCAATACGCTTGAGATACATAGGTGTATTTTAGCAAATAAAACAGAAAATTAAAACCGGATGCCATATTGCACACCCGGTCATTTTCGTAAAGGTCATCTGTTACCGACGATGACTTATCAATGCTTCATTACGCAGTAAGACAAATTCAACCTGTATCAATTCCAATCTATCAAGCGGTGTCCAGATAACCCTCTTACATATATTATCAGTCATCGGATCACAAACCTCTGGTTTACGCCCTACATCGAGCAGGAGGGATTCACCAGTTTGAAAACAAATGCTGGGAACATTGAAGAGATCGTCTTTTTCATTAGCTGTAGCTAAAAGGAAGTCAAAACCCAGATTCTGAAAGCAAGTGGCTTTCATAAATTTCCTACACTTATCGAGACCACCTTGAGTTGGAACAGCCTCCATCGACTCAAGTGTACTCAAACTAGTTCCCCAGATTGTGGGAGGGTTGCTAGCAACATCCACTAGCAAGTGATAAACCCCAACAACTTTTTCATCAGTCAAGATAGTGAAATGAGATTCGTCTTTGAAAAGCAGAATAATCGGACCGACAATCAACCCTTGTTGATTAACTTCCGCGAAGAGATTTCTGATTATACGACCAGAAAGTGAAGCCGTTGAGGCTACCACTCGACTGCTTCCAACATTTCCTTTTCCCATGTTTTACCCCCTTGACCAAACAATTTTCTTCATCAGAAGACAATTGTTTTCGGTCGATTTTGACACTGTTTAGAAATAACTATTTAAATTCATACTAGCACAAACATAAGAGAAAAGAAGCCCGGGTTTCGCTTTGCGAAACCCGGGCTTCTTTTCTCTTACTAAATACAATATCCAAAATACAAGATGCTATTTTAATTCCACCCCTTCACCTCCAAAGCTTTTCTCGCCGCTGCTTGTTCGGCTTCTTGTTTAGACATACCACCGGCTTCAGCAATTAGCTCCGAACCAGCATAAACCGCGACGGTAAAATGTTTATCGTGATCTGGACCAGTTTCTTTGACAGTCTTATAAACTGGAGTTTCATTATAATTTTCCTGTGCTTTTTCCTGAAATAAACTCTTGGCATCAATCCAACTCTTTTCTGCTACTATTTTATCAATCAAACCAAACAATATTTTAGCCACAAAAGTCTGAACCACAACATAACCCTGATCTAAAAAGACCGCACCGATAATCGCTTCAATAGTATTAGCTAAAATATATTGACGTGCCTTACCTTGATCTTTAGCTTCACCTTTGGACAACAAAAGAAAATCATTAACACCAATATCACGTGCTACCTCAGACAAAGTAATGGCGTTAACCAGAGCCGCACGATATGCGGTCAAATCACCTTCAGCACTGCCAGGATATTTTTTATACAAATATTCTGTAACTAACAACTCTAAAACCGCATCACCTAGAAATTCTAGGCGCTCATTGTGTTCTAAATTAGAACCGCGATTTTCATTTATATATGATCGGTGTGTAAAAGCTTGCTTAAGCAAATTTCTATCTTTAAACTTAACTCCGATACTTTCTTCAAATTTAGTAAAATCCATGTTCTTAAAATTTTCTCCGCGGTACCCGTTAGGGTGCCGCGGAGAATTAATTATTCTTTATTTATTTCCTCTGTCTTCTCCGTAATTATTTCAGTCGCTTCAGCTGACATTCCGCCAGTCAAAATCATTTTAATAGCTTTGGTCACCAAAGGGAGAATATCATTGTAAAGATTTAAACCTTCAATTTCATTCAATTTGAACCATTTAGTATCATCCAAGCCACCACCAACTTTTTCCAAAACCAAAGGTTTGTATTCTGCCTCACCCAAAAAATAATGAACCTGCTTACGCAACTTACCCTTTTCCGGGTGAGAAGCCACATATTCATTACGACCGAGTTCCCCTTTAATTTTTATATCCAAACCAATCTCTTCTTTGATTTCACGAATAGTACCCTCCTCTTCATTCTCATTGGCCTCGATTTTACCTTTGGATAAAGTCCAAAAACCGAAAACATCATGAACGAAAGCTAGATATAATTCATCACCATCATAAGCATATACAACAGCACCACCCAATCTTTCGATCGGCATCATTTCGTAAGGAATATTTTTAATTACGTTTTTCTTTTTAGAAACTTCATCCTTACCTGGTTCACCCATCTCGCGATAAACTGAACCTAAAACACCGTTAACAAACTTACTACTTTTCTGGCCACCGTAAGATTTAGCTAATTCAATAGCTTCGTTAATCGCCACTTTAGCAGGTACTTCTTTTTTATCTGCAAAGATTAATTCATAAAGACCAATACGTAAAATATTTCTGTCGGAAACTGAAATCTTATCCAATGGCCAATCCGGCGCCGCTTTGGAAATGATTTGATCAATCTCAGGTTGCTTACCCAAAACACCGTTCATTAATGAACGCATAAAAGACAAGTCGGTTTCTTCCGGCGCAAATTCCTCTGCGTCACGCAACATTACCTCTTCTGGACTATCCGCGGTTGTACCACGAAAATCTATCTCGAAGAGTGTCTGTAATATTATTGTTCTGGCTAAGTGCCTGTTTGCCATATATTTAATTATTAAATAACTTTAAGCCGCAAAACCGAGCGCTATTTAGCAACCTCGGTTTTTTTAGCTTTCTTTTCTTTCTTAGCAATTTTTGCATGAACATCTACAACTACGCGACCGCGGTATTTACCACAGTTAGCGCAAGCGCGATGATTTGAACAAGGAGCACCACAGTCAGGACATTTGGTTCTACTCACAGCCTTGAGAGCGTGATGAGAACGCACATTTCCTCGGTGGGACCTATTGTGTCGCATTCTGTTTACCATAACAGGACCATTATACACAAATCTAGGAAAAAGAAAAGGCCGGTCCATGCATAGAACACGGATCGGCCAAGAGACAATATCACAGTTCGCATAAGCGAACGTGACGAGTTATCAAAAAAAACAGATCACTATTAACCTTCGCCAACTGCTTTAGAGCAGCGATCAAGGCTTCGGCGTGGTCAGGATACAATATAGGATCCAGCAAATGCCGATTAAACTGCATCCAAACTGGCACTCCAATATTTTCCTGATCGAATCCTTGATCTGAAGGAGACCTCGGTCGGGTGATCATGTTGCCACCAACTTGCTCCATCGGCACCATAAAAAACTGAAGTGCGAAGTTGGAGTCAATATTCTTTGTGAAGACGTGCTGAGCGAATAGTTCATCGGCTTCCAAGCCTGTCTCTTCACGCAATTCACGTACTGCGGCAACCACAGGAATCTCCCCGGGCTTATCTAGCCCGCCGGGAAATTTGATGTCCATCGTTCCTTTCTTATCCCGGTAGAAAGTGAGAAGAAATTCTAATTCAAGTCCCACTTTTTTATTACCTACGATTCGGTAGACAATCATTGCACAAAAGTTTTTGATAGCCATAGCGTCCCCCTTTTTGATTGGGATCGTTTTATATTGTTTTATTGATGTACGACAACTTATATCAAAACTGGTCTTTTTGACCAGAAAAAACAGAGTCTTTATCTGACTTTAAATTAGCCTATTTTTGAGTAAATGTCAATAGCTAGAATATGCCTAGTTTTGGCCGTTTTACAAAGGGTTCGCCTAGGGATAAATCCCTAGGCGAACCCTTTGTAAAACGGCCTATTATCTAGATATAATTTGCATTTTACCTCCCTGTTGTCATTCCCGCGCAGGCGGGAATCCAGGAATCTTATTAGTCTTAATTCACAACTCCTCACTCAAGTCTTTCCAATCCGAATTATTGTCTTCTATCAATCTAAGTTTCCACTCCCTATTCCATTTTTTAATCCTCTTTTCCCTCTCTATGGCTGCTTCAATATTTTCAGTTTGCTCATAATAAACCAAACTAGAAACATTATACTTTTCGGTAAAACCCTCTGCTAGTTTATTTTTATGCTCGAAAACTCTCCTTTTTAAATTATTAGTTACTCCAATATACAAAGCTCCATTTCTTTTACTTGCCAAAATATACACACAATAGTTTTTCATTTTTAGGACTGGATTCCCGTCTTCACGGGAATGACAGAGGAGAGGTTAAACCTTCTTCAAAAAGCTCTTCCTGTGTATCGGGCTTGGACCATGCTTTCGGATGGCTTCCAAATGCCTTTTGGTGCCGTAACCTTTATGCTCATGAAAACCATACTTGGGATATTTATCATGCATTTTAACCAT
>CAZOXG010000024.1:0-15624 GCA_964583845.1 uncultured Candidatus Saccharibacteria bacterium | reverse complement strand
TTCAGTACGATACCAAAGGTGAAAACAAAATCATCACTCAATACGATATGCATGCGGTAGAAGACGCGGGACTTTTGAAGTTCGACTTTTTGGGAATTAAAAACTTGGCGATTTTGGCTAACGCGGTAGATCTCACGGAAAAAATTACTGGCGACAAAATCGACATCGAAAAGATTCCGATGGACGACCAGAAAACTTTTGATATTTTGGCGCGCGGTGAAACTTGCGGACTCTTTCAATTGAACGGTGACGGTATGACCAAATATTTGAAAGAATTGAAACCTTCAACTATTCACGACATCAACGCGATGGTGGCTTTGTATCGTCCGGGCCCACTCGAAATGATTCCGGAATATATTAAACGTAAACACAATCCCAAAGCCGTAAAATATTTGGACCCACGTTTGAAAGAAATTTTAGACCAGTCATTTGGTGTTATTACCTATCAGGACGACGTTATGCTCACCGCGATCAAACTCGCTGGTTATTCTTGGTTGGAAGCCGACAAATTGCGTAAAGCGATGGGTAAGAAAATTGTGGAAGAAATGGAGGCTCAAAAAAGTAAATTGCTTAAAGGTTTCGTCGAGCATGGCTTAACTGAGGAGAAAGCCCAGACTCTTTGGAAGTTAATCGAGCCTTTTGCTTCGTACGGTTTTAACAAGGCTCATGCGGCATCCTACGGGCGTGTAGCGTATCAAACAGCCTACATGAAGGCGAACTACCCTGCGATATATATGGCGGCGGTTTTGACGGCCGATGCCGGAGATGTGGAAAAAATCGGTGAGTTTATTACCGAATGTAAACGTATGGCGATTCCCGTTTTACCACCAGATATCAATGAAAGTTTTGCTGACTTTACCGTGATTCCAAAAGCCGATAAAAAAGAAGGTGAACAAGATACCATTCGCTTCGGACTAACGACCATCAAAAACTTTGGTGAAGGTATCGCGAAATTTATAATTGAAGAAAGAAAGAATAAAGGAAAGTTTAAATCTTTGACCGACTTTTTGGAACGCGTCATTGATCGTAATTTAAATAAAAAATCTTTAGAAGCTTTGATCAAAGCCGGCGCGATGGATGCTTTTGGTGAACGTGGAGTCTTACTTGCGAACGTCGAAGAAATGCAGGCCTTTAACAAAGACAAAGCCAAGGGGCCGTCGGCGCAGGATTCTCTCTTCGGTTTGTTTGACGGTGGCGACGGCCAACCAAAAGGTTTTGTTTTGAAACCAGCCGAACCGGCTGTCATTAATGACATACTAACCTGGGAGAAAGAATTGTTGGGTTTGTATTTGTCTGGTCATCCATTAGACAAACACCGTCCGGCTATAGAAAAACAAAATACCAACATAGCCAAGATCAAAGATGAATTCCTTAAAGATACAAAAGAAAAAGATATTATTTTTGCCGGCATTGTTCAAGAAATACGTCCGATCTTAACCAAAAAAGGTGACCCAATGGCCTTTATGAAAATTGCCGATTTTACCGATACAATAGACACGGTGGTCTTTCCTAAAGTTTTTGCCGTTTATAAAAACGATCTTGTTATAGACAAATGTTTGGCAATTAAAGGAAAAATTTCTAGTCGTAATGATGAGTTGAGTGTGTTGATAGATAAAATAAAAGTTTTGAACTAATAAAATTAAAGCAGGGTTTCGCTTTGCGAAACCCTGCTTTCTTATTTCCAAATACTTATACTTAATACCTATACCTTCTTAATCATTTCTAATTCCGTAAAAATCTGACCATTTCTCATTCTAAATCTTTCTTCCTGCAAACTTTTACCCGTGAGTTCAAAACCAAGTTTTTTATAAACCTCCTGTGCTCGCTTATTGTAATCAACCACTTCTAAATATATATCTTTGCCTGGTCTAAAATATTTCTGGGCTTCCTGCCAAAGCATTTTACCTATTCCCTGTCCTTGATATTCTGGTAAAACGTACAAAGCCTGCATTTTGTTTTTATCAGTATAAATATATAGTCGACAAATACCAACAACTTTATCGCCATCTTTAGCGACAATATTCACAACTTCTTTTTCTTCAGTATTAACCTGTGGTTGTTGTAACTGTTTTTGACGCGCTAATCTTTGTTTTTCCAATAAATCTTTAATATCCTCTACCGAAATGCCTGCTTCAGGATTCGGATAAGTAGCCAGCCAAGTTGTATTAAAAACTTCACCTATTCCTCCTTTGTCACTTTCATCTGCTATTTTAATAATAATTTTAGACATAAAATTTAACAATGTATAATTTTTGCTCACGGTGAACATAATATCTTATATCTGAATAACTACCTACAACCGAATTGTAAAATCATATCGCTTACTATTTTAAGTGTCGTTCTATCATCTACGTCTCCTTTTTTGAAATAAGTACTAACATTGAATAAATCCCCCTCATTTTTTCCTGCCCATAAATACATAATATCAGTCAAAAATATATCAGATAGCATTTTATCTTCTCGAGTAAATTTTATAACTGAACATCCACTAACATTTATATTTTCGTCATTAAAATACAGACGTCCATCCCACTTTCCAACCTTATTAATCCAATAATCTCTCCAGTAATCAACATTACTTACCACACCACCGCTCTTTAGTTCTAATCCCTTTCTATTTAGCGTAGAATTAAGTTTTGCGTCTGATAAAAATTGATAGTAAATTATTTCATAATTTCTATATATGCTTTTTCTTATGGATTCATACTGGCATTCACCATATTTATGAATTCGTGGACAAGAAGAATATTGCATTCCATATTTAGCAATCACCCCTTCATCGTCATAAACACCATTTGCACCGTAGGTATAAGATAGTAATCCAGAATAACCCAAACCGACACTTGTTATGAATAAATTATCCAACTTGGGAAATTTTTCATAGACAGACTTTTCTTTTTGACCCTCAGCACTATTCAACTCTGAAAAAACCAGGTTGTACATTAAAATTAGTAAAGCAATAGACAATATCAACATACCTATTTTTACAATTTTATAATCTGAAAATCTAAATATTTTATCCGACCCTTTCCTTCCATTTTTTAACTTAAAATAAATTATCGATGATACAATAACAGTACTAATCGCATAAATAATATGTAAGAAGTAAAGTAATAATATTAAATAAAAACATCCTATTCCACCACCAGCAACACTACAGAGATTATTACTTAATGAAAATATTATACCCAAAGATAAGACTGACGAGACAACTGAAACAATTGGTAATAAAAATAGAATTTTTTTATTACCGATAGAACAAAATAAATACCTTCGTGATACATAAATTATAGAAATTACGGGAATTACTGTCAAAAATAGCATTATTGCTTTAAATAGAACACTGACAATAATTGGTGGAATTGGAACGTATATTTGACTGTCTCGAAAAACCAGAGTTCCAGGTTCAATCATATGTCCATAAGAAATATTCTGAATACCATTAAAAACATTATACCCTCCACTAGATGACGGCGCTAAACAAAAAGCAAGAATAACAATAAATAAAATAAATGCTAGTAAAAGATAATTTTTTATTAAAGGTTTATTTGCTTTTGTCACATCATTCATTACTTCTTTAGCTAAAAATCCTTCAGAAATATCTGATTGACTCCATCCATTAGCGAGAAGGGTGGCTGTAATTTCAGTATCTGTCTTACCTGATTGCCTAAACTTCATCATAAAATCCAACATGTCTTTTGTTACCATTTTTTAAGATTATTTATTAAGCAATATATAATTCCTGCCCGTACTCCCCATTACCCAAAAACTCCGCTTCGCCACGAATAATTTTCTCATAAGGTTTGCAAGCAAAACAACCTTGTTCGCCACGCGGACATTTGAATTCTTTTTTGGCCCGGGCTTCGGCGACTTGTTTGGCAACTTTAATAACTTTTTCAAAAGACTCTTCAACAGTCGGTAATTTTTTCTTTATAATTTTTCCTTCTTCTAAATACCAGTATTCAGCGCCAGAAATTTTTCGCTTCTGTAATTTGTCGAGCAATAGTTGGTATATTGGCAATTGCAAAGACTCATCATCTTCTTCGTGCTTACCAGTCTTAAAGTCAATGACTTTCAAAGAGTCATCTTCTGAAATGTATTGCAACCAGTCAATTTTGCCACAGAGAATAATGTTATCATCTTCTGAAAGATAGATATTTGGTGGCATACCATTGTGACCTTCGGCCAGTTTTATAGCCTTGTCGCCAAGCATCTTAGGATCGGTCAAAACCTTTTCAAGCATTTTTTTACCCCGTTCTTTCATCTCACATTCTTCCTCACTTGAACAAAAACCACCACGACGTCCGGTGACTTTAGACCAAGCATGATCATACAACTCAAACAAAGGTTGCTTCATTCTCTCTTCCGCTTTGTAGCCAATCAACCCTTCCAAAACTTCGTGGACCGCGACACCGAGCGACATCGCTGGAGAAACAATACTCACTTTCTTACCCGTCTGTGGATTCTTGTAAACATTATGTAAATAGTAAGCCCGCGGACATTTTAAGAAATCTCCCATTGAAGAATGTGACACCCAGACCGCTCCATATTTATCTTTAGCCATTTTTTCTTTTGTTAAACTTTCTCTTAATTAAATAACCTACCAAAATAGTAATTATTATTAAAGTAATTAAACTGTATAGCAAATACTTGCCTATTATTCCAGCAAAAATACTAAAGAAAGATGTTCCGAAAAAAACCATTTTTAAGGCAGGCAAATTTAATAAGGCTTTAATCATTTCTCCGAAAGGAAAAGACTCAATCTTACCAGTTACCAACACATACTTACCAGTGTTATTTTTACTTGAGACACTAATGGAATAAGTTCCCGCTGTCAGTTTCTTTTCTAGACTAGGACCTTGAAAATAATTATCTCCAGCATAATCTTCGTAATATTTTATCCAAGGAAAATCTTTTCCAGAAAGTGACATGGCTATACTACTATCAGGTGAGTTAGTTTTTATCACTACAGCAGAAACTTCTTTAGCCGACTCTTGATTATAAGGTGTTAACAGACTTAAATATAAATTACCATCTTGATTTAGAGTAACTTGAAAATATTCAGGCTGTTGATTTTTAAATTCACCATAATAAGCCTGAGAAATATCTGGATTGTTTATTATAAATGGTTTTTCAATCGTGCTTACATCATTGTAGATCAGACGTGGCTGATGGGCGGAAACGGGATTAGCTAATATTAAAAGAGAGAAACAGGCTAGAAATAATACAATTTTGTGTTTCATCCTAATATTATAATACATTTTTATTGTCCTTGCTCATTTGACACTTATGGCTTACTTTACTATGATTAAGAAGTCAGAGATTGTAGCGTCTACCAAGCGCTATCCGCCGTAGGGCGGACCCATTACTGGGCTAATCGGACTCCAAAAAGAGTGCTCTTATGACCCCCTTATGACAAACAAGTCTAAACACTTCAGAAAGTGTCGACCAAGTAGTTTGTTCGGGCAAGAGAGAAACTAGGTGGAACCACGGAGTCAATATTTGACCCGCCCTAGTGAGGATGCAATTTTATTGTATTTTCACTAGGGCGGTTTTTGTTTCCAAAACTAGCATTTTGGAAACACCCGAACAAAATTCTGATTTTGTTTTAGGGTAATTTATTAACTAATTAATAATTTTATGAGTATAGAACAAAAACGACACTCTCTCGCCCACTTGATGGCAGCGGCAGTGATCAATATCTGGCCAGATACCAAACCAACTATCGGTCCAGCGGTTGATAATGGTTTTTATTATGACTTTGATTTTGCCACACCGATTTCCGACAAGGATTTCAAACGAATTGAAAACAAAATGCGAGAGATGATTAAAAGATGGGGTGCTTTTGAACAAAAGTTCATTTCAATTGCCGAGGCCAAGGAAATGTTTAAAGACAATCCCTACAAATTAGAACTTATCGACGGCATCGAAAAGGCTGGCGAAAAAGTTTCTATTTACACTTCTGGCGACTTCTCTGATCTTTGTGCTGGTCCTCATGTAGATGATGCTAAAGAACTATCTTTGGATGGTTTTAAAATTGAAAAATTGGCAGGCGCTTATTGGCGTGGAGACGAGAACAATAAAATGCTAACTCGTATTTATGCTTTAGCCTTTGAAACAAAAGAAGAATTGGAAGCTTTTGAAAAAATGCAGGAAGAGGCACGTAAAAGAGATCATCGTAAACTTGGTAAAGAATTAAAACTGTTTACCATTTCTGATTTGGTTGGAGCAGGGCTACCTCTTATGCAACCAAACGGTATGATTCTCAAAAAAGAAATTGAGGACTATCTTTGGGAATTGCACAAAAATTACGGTTATAGTCGTGTTTGGACGCCACATATTACCAAGAAAAATCTCTACGAAACTTCCGGTCATGCAGCTAAATTTGGTGAGGAACTCTTTAGAGTAACCGGTGGTGACGAAGAATTCTTTATGAAGCCAATGAATTGCCCTCATCACATGCAAATTTTCTGTGATAATCAATTTTCTTATCGTGATATGCCAGTTAGATATTTTGAACCAGCCACTGTCTACCGTTATGAAAAAGCTGGTCAACTATCTGGATTAACTCGTGTCAGAGCGATTACTCAAGACGACGGGCACCTATTCTGTCGCGTAGAACAAATTTCTCAAGAAGTTAACACTATTGTTGGCATAATTAGAAAATTCTATACCACTATGAATATGATGAGTGATTATTGGGTTCGCCTTTCCGTTCGAGGCGACGACCGTAGTAAATATTTGGGTACCGATGAAGTCTGGGAAAAAGCCGAGACGGCCCTAGAATCAGCTGCTAAAGAAAACGAATTGAATTATAAAAGAGTCGAAGGTGAAGCAGCTTTTTACGGTCCAAAACTAGATTTTATGTTTAAAGATGCGATTGGACGTGAGTGGCAACTAGCAACGATTCAATGTGATTTCAATTTACCTGAAAGATTTGATTTAGCTTTTACCAATGAAAAGGGTGAAAAAGAAAGACCGGTCGTAATCCATCGTGCAATCTCTGGCTCCCTAGAAAGATTCATGGGAATGTTAATCGAACACTACTCTGGAAACTTCCCTGTTTGGCTTTCACCAATTCAGGTTAAAGTAATTCCAGTTAGAACTAATCACAATGATTTTGCCAAAATTGTTTCCGATGCCCTTAAAGAGATAAATGTTCGCGTTCAATTTGACGACCAAGATGAAGGTATGGGCAAGAAAATACGCGCTGGTAAAAATATGCGCATACCATATATGATTGTTATTGGTGATAAAGAAATAGAAGAAAATATATTAACCATTGAAAGTCGTGACGGTTCTCAAGCAAAGATGAGTTTGGAAGATTTTGTTAAAAAAGTCGCAGAAGAAATTAAAAATAGAGTTTCTTAAAATGAATTTAGGCCGGCAAGCTACGCTTGCTGGCCTAAATTATTTTACCAATTAAAAAACCGCCCGCCTCACAAAGAGACAAACGGTCTATGATCACCCGAACAATTGTTCGTGATCAGACGGAGCCGAAAGCTTACAACGCCCTAATTCAACACTGTAATATTCACAGCCTCCATTTTCATGAATACAGCAAGCGAATTTCGGCTTCCTTTTCAAGATAACCTGGTTGAAAGGACAGATTATTTGATTTTTTATTGGTATTCTGTTGATTTTATGACTACCTGCACCACTGTTGGTTTCGGCACCTACTCCACGCCTTAATTCGTGGGTATCAAAAGTCGAAACTTCCATCTTATCCTCCCGCGATCAAGAAATCTTGCAGTGACCGCATCCATTATTATTAGGACACGTTTTTTCTTCGCACTGGCGTACTTCTCCCGGCGTGTGACTGAGGCCACGATGACAACCAGAAATGAATTCCCGTGGACCAAGCCCTTCACCGGTTTGAGCCAGGTGAAAAACAGTCCTTTTTCCACGGGTTGAGTGTGCCCCACCATGACTGGTGTAACGAACGTGACAGCAAGTAACCATTTTGGTTTCTCCTTTAATAAATTTCGCCTCAAGATCACTAATACAAACAATGCATTAGTCCCAAGGTATTCAAAAAGTATCTTACCATACTTATTCTATCTTGGCAACAAGCTTCAACTTGTTTCTGGTCAAGTTTTGCATAGGTCACCTCGACCCAAAATTAAAAAACACTCTTCCCTGGTTTAGAAAAGAGTGTTTTTATAAACTTTTTTTTACTTAACTGGGGGAACGCTATGTTTCAAATTCAAGAAATAAAGCATTATTCCCATAAATATTACCGTTGCCATCAAAACAATCAAAAGAATCCATCCAGCCCAACCACCAAAGAATGATGAGGCACCGAGATTCATATTTGTTGAAGTCGCAACACTAACATTACCAACGTTAACAGTACCGCAAACTTTGGTTAAGGTTTGACCTGCTGAAGCGACAGTTAGAACAGTGGTCTTGATTCCATTATCATAATAGTTCTTTGCAACATAATTTGTCGTACCAGCGATACCTTCAGAACCCTCCCATTTGTAAGTATAAGTACCAGATCCACCCTTGGCAGCTGCAATCCAAACAACAGTGTCGTTTACATTAGCAGTAGCAGTGTTAGCTGAACATGCGACTTCTAGTTGAGGGTAGGTTTTAGGAGCAACATAGGTTGTGGTTGGAGGATAGTCGCCACCGGTGGTAGGAGTGGTATTAACTAAAGTAATCGGACGAACAGATACAGTAACTAAATTACTACAAGTTCTGGTCACGGATTGGACTCCAGAAGTAACTGTTAATCCGGCTGTTTTTACACCAGGCAACCAATAGTTTTTTGAAACAGTTTGATTTGACCCGTACAGGCCATCGATACCTGACCAATTATATGTATAAGTACCGACACCACCAGTTGGAACCGCGGTCCAGACTACGGTGTCTCCTGAAAGAGTGGAAATAGTGTTAGCTGAACAAGTTACATTTAAAGGTTGAAGATAGTTATAGTTATTATAAGCGTTACTATTGTTGTAATTATTATAATAACCATTATTGTAATTACTGAGAACGTTTACGGCGCTATTACAATATTGAGTGGCAGTTTGGCCATTCGAATAAACCGTTACGGAAGCAGTTTTGGAACCGGCTAACCAGTACACCCGACTCAAAGAAGAACCGCTACCAAACATATCATCCGTACCAGTCCAAGAATAAGTATAATTTCCATTACCACCGGAAGCAGTCGCATACCAGTAAATAGTCTCACCGATATTGGCATTGTAAATACTTGGCTGACAAGTAACAGATAAATTACCGTAACCATAGTTATTATAATTATAGTTATTATTGTAATAATTATCTAAAACACCAACGGAATTACTACAATAAATTGTCGCCGACTGAGTACCTGAAGTTACATAAACCGACGCAGTTTTAGTACCAGAGTAATAGTAGGTTTTATAAATAGATGAACCAGATCCAGATAAAGAATCAGTTCCAGTCCAAGAGTAGTTATATGAACCATTACCACCAACTACATTCGCAGTCCAAGTGACGGAGTTGTTGGTTGAAACACTAGTGGTGTTTGGGTAACAATAACCTGAAATTGAAGAGTTATTATTGTTATTATTCTGATCAGTAGAAACGTTGATTGTATTACCGCAGGAAACTGTCAAAGTTTGAGTGCCAGAATTTATAGTGACTACGGCAGATTTTATACCACTAACTATATATTGTTTGGAGATAGTAGCTCCTGAACCAGACAAGGCGTCAGTACCCGACCAAGAATAGGTGAAAGCACCATTACCACCAGAAGCTGTTGCTGTCCAAGTTGCAAAACCATTTAAAGGTAGATTATTGGCATTAGCATAGCAAGAAGCACTTGTGATTGCTGGAGTTGGAGCGGTAACAGCTGAAGCTGAAGAACTATCACCATCGCCACCAAGCCAAGATGGTGTACCACCCTTTATTTGAAAACCGCTAATATGCCAAGCTTGGGCTGATTCTATATTAACCATAGCCAAAGCTACCAAAGACACGAAGACTATGGATAAACTACCGAAATATTTAGTTATATTTTTCATATAATTTTCATATAAATTAGTAAATTTTAATAATATTTAAACAATTTAAAAACCCTGTAAATGTAATTTACAGCCCACCGTTTATTCCAACCGGAGTCAGTGACAAAAAGGGTTTCTAAGGTCAGGATAGCACTAAATTACAAGGTGGTCAAACTAAAGACCACCAGATTCCAGGAGGAATTTGGTGGTTTTTTTACACTGATTTCGGTTAAATATTACTTAGTTGTCTTAGCAGCAGCTTCCTTCTTTAGACTTAAAAAGTATAGAACGAAAGCGATAATTATAATCGTTAACAAGAAGAGAACAATCATAATCCATGGAGTAGCACTTCCAAAGACAGCTGAGGCAGAAAGATTGCTATTTGAGGCAACTACACCACCGACGGCAACATTACCACAAATCTTGGTCAAACTTTGACCAGCGGATTTTAGCGTTAGAACAGCGATTTTATTGCCATTATCATAATAATTCTTCGCGACATAATTTGTCGTACCAGTAATACCTTCGGAGCCTTCCCATTTGTAAGTATAAGTACCAGATCCACCTTTAGCGGCTGCTATCCAAACGACAGTATCGTTTACATTTGCAGCAGCGGTATTAGCTGAACAAGCAACTTCTAGTTGAGGGTAAGTTTTTGGAGCAACGTAGGTAGTGGTTGGAGGATAGTCGCCACCGGTGGTTGTAGGAATAGTAATTGGAGTAACTGTAATTGACACGGTATTACTACAAACACGAGTTACACTTTGAGTTCCAGAAGTTACGGTTACAGAGGCGGTTTTAATACCACCCATCCAATAAGTCTTACTAAGAGATTGGGCATAACCAGACAAACTATCAGTACCCGACCAAGAATAAGAGTTGTATCCAGTTCCACCGGTCACCTGAGCAGACCAAGTAATTGAGTTACCTTGCGAACCAGAGACGGCCGAAGCATTACAGGTTACATTCAAAGGCTGGGTATAATTGTAATTGTTATTATTGTTATAGTTGTAATTATTATCGTTAATAGTTACAGAGCCATCACAAGAACGAGTAACACTTTGACCATTTGAGTAAACAGTTACTGAACCGGTTTTATAACCTGAATAATAATATGCTTTATAGACTGAAGAAGCTGATCCATACAAACCATCAACACCTGACCAATCATAAGTATAATTACCATTACCACCAGTGGCATAAGCGGTCCAATATACTGAATCATTAGTATTTGCAGTAGTAGTATTTGGACGACAACTTACCGTAAGATTATTGTAATTATAATTATTGTTGTTGTTATAATTGTTATTATAATTATTGTTGTCTATTACATTTACAGTATTCGTACAATAAATAGTTGCTGATTGAGATCCAGAGGTTACATAGACCGAGGCGGTTTTTATACCAGAGTAATAATATGTCTTGTAAATATTTGAACCGGAACCAGAGAGAGCATCAATGCCTGACCAAGAGTAGTTATATGAACCATTACCACCAACCACACTCGCAGTCCAGGTGACGGAGTTGTTGGTTGAAACACTAGAGGTGTTTGGGTAACAGTAACCAGTTATAGAAGGGTTGGAGTTATTATTGTTGTTGTTATTATTGTTGTTCTGACTTGTAACGTTGATAGTATTATTACAAGACACATTGAGAGTTTGAGATCCTGAAGTTACAGTTACCTGAGCAGACTTTACTCCACTATAATAATACTGTTTGGAAATTGATGAACCAGAACCAGACAAGGCGTCAGTACCGGACCAAGAATAGGTAAAAGTTCCATTACCACCAGAAGCGGTCGCTGTCCAACTTGTAGAACCATTTTCAACCAAAGAGGTAGAATTGGCGTAACAAGAAGCGTTGGTGATAGCTGGAGTAGTGGCAACATAAGTAGTTTTTGAACCACCTTCGTCACAACGACCGTGATCAACTACACAAAGCACTTTATTCAAAAAGTTTGAAGCTTCGGCCTCTTTAACACTAACTGTACTAAAAGCCAAAACGGCCAAAAATACAAAAGTTAATGATCCAAGATATTTAGTTATATTTTTCATATAATTTTTCATAATTTATTAATTTTAAACAATAATAAAACCCCAAAACCAAAGGTTTCTACCAATAAAAATAGATTTTAAAGACTTAACCACAGTTTGAGATCCTGTAATAAGAATAGCACAACGTTACATAAAAGTCAAGATATAATGACACTATTATAGACCCGTGTCAAAATACGGCCATAAAACTAGATATATTGAAATAGGCATAATAAAACGGCCAGCTTTAAGGTTATTCAGAACCTTAAAGCTGGCCGTTTTCCCTTCTAACTAAATATCCAAATTCGCCATTTTGGCGTTACTTTGAATGAAAGATTTACGAGCTGGAACGTCCGTACCCATCAACATATCAAAGACTTTATCCGCATCTTGAGCATCTTCAATTTTCACTTGTTTCAAAATTCTTCTTAATGGATCCATGGTTGTCTCCCACAACTCTTCTGAATTCATCTCTCCGAGACCTTTATAACGCTGAACGTTAATTTTTTCTAATTTCTTTTCATCTTTTTTACCCTTACCTTTTTCGGCTTTAGATTCATCTTCAGTACCCTCTTCTATTATCTCTTCATCATTTGTTTCAGATTGAACTGGTACATCCTTACCAAATTTTGCCACTTTTTCTTCTTCAGAATATAAGTAAAATACTTCCTTACCCATTTTAACTTTATACAATGGCGGTTGAGCGATATAAATAAATCCACCTTCAATCAATGGTAAAAAATGTCTGTAGAACAGAGTTAAAAGCAAAGTACGAATATGAGCACCGTCCACGTCGGCATCAGTTGCAATAATAACTTTATGATAGCGTAATTTTGAAACATCAAAAGTATCACCAATCATTGTTCCCATAGCCACTACCAAATTCTTAATTTGTTCAGAACCGAGCATACGATCTAAACGAGCGCGTTCAATATTCAAAATCTTTCCTCTCAAAGGCAGGATTGCTTGAGTGCGACGATCACGTCCCATTTTAGCTGTACCACCCGCAGAATCTCCCTCCACAATAAAGACTTCTGATTCGGAGGCATCTCTAGTCTGACAATCAGCCAGTTTACCTGGTAAGGTCATACCCTCGAGAGCACCTTTACGAAGAACGGAATCTTTAGCAGCCTTGGCTGCCTTACGAGCTTTCATTGCCAAGAAGCCTTTGTTCACTATAGAACGAGCGTCTTCCGGATTTTCTTCCAAGAATTGAGAGAAAGCTTCAGCAAAAACTGTGGCCACTACACTTTGTGCTTCGGTAGTTCCAAGTTTTGATTTTGTCTGACCTTCAAACTGAATTTTATCAGCTCTAAGTTTAACCGAAACCACTGCTGTAATACCTTCCAAAACATCATCGCCAGTCAAGTTATCTTCCCCATCCTTAGCCATATTATTATTCTTGGCATAAGTATTTAAGGTTCTAGTTAAGGCAGTTTTAAAACCGGTAACGTGAGTACCACCCTCTGGTGTATTGATATTATTGGCATAGGACATAATGCGACTAGAAATATCATCTACGTATTGCAAAGAAATTTCTACGTCTTCAATACCCTCGGCTGATTTTTCAACATAAAAAACATTTTTTTGAATCGGCTTTTGGAATTGATTGTAAAATTTAACTAAAGACAAAAGACCTCCTTCAAAATAAAATGAAAAAGATGGACAATTTAAACCAATCTCAGATAAATAATAACATTCTGAATCATCAATCTCTTCAGCAATCTCACGTGCATCAATAGTACTAATACGTAATCCCTTTACCAAATAAGCTTGCTGACGCATATGAGTTACCACACGATTCCAATCGAAAGCTGTTCCCTCCTTAAAAATAATTGCATCTGGTTCAAAGATTGTAATAGTGCCATGGTTTTTGGTAGTACCAATCTTCTTAACGGCCGCCTTTTTCTTACCTTGGGAATATTCCTGCATATAAATACCACCATCTTTATGGACGGAAACTTTCATGTAGATAGATAGAGCATTTACCACCGAGGCACCTACACCATGAAGACCACCGGAGACATTGTAACCTTCGTCACCAAATTTACCACCAGCATGAAGCACGGTCATAATAGTTTCCAAAGCGGAAACCTTTGTTTGTTTGTGCATATCAACTGGAATACCACGGCCATTATCCACGACACGAACACGGTTACCTGGCAAAAGAGCTACTTCAATATGATCGGCAAAACCGTTCATTGCTTCGTCACGAGAGTTATCAAAGATTTCTGTAATCAAATGATGCAGACCATCTGGTCCAGTTGTACCGATATACATACCCGGACGCATACGAACAGGTTCAAGTCCTTCTAAGACTTTGATCTGATCAGCACCATAACTCTTCTGTTTCTTTTCCTCCTTTGCCATAGAAATTTAATAATGAATAATAAAAATTAATAACCAATTTGATTGATTTATATGCTGTAATTATATCAAATGCAATCCACAAAAGGAAGACAAGATATGTGGTCTAATGAGTCAAAAAGGCCCTAATTTACTTGGTAAATTAGGGCCTTAGAGTTTAGTAATTGTAGTATCAAATACAAGCGTTTATCTTAACCCAAACAAATTCAAAAGGAAGTTTTTTACCGCTTCAACAGGAATAAGAATGGAGGCGGCACTGGAAGTGGAAATAGTTTCGGGTTCAGGTGTGGTTGAAGTGGAGACTTCGGTGGTAAGTTCGACTGGTAGAGTTACGACTGGAGTGGTGGTCACTACTGATTCAATGATTGGCAAAGTGATAGCTGTTAATTCAATTGGAGTCGGAGTGGAAATTTCTGGAGTAGTGGTAGCGGTAGTGGTTGAGACTTCTGGTTGTAAAGGTGTTGTGGTCGTCGAGATTGAAGTAGGAACTTCAGGAGTAATTACTGGGGTTGTGACTGGAGTTGAAACTATAGAGACTTGCTGAGTTTGATTCAAATTAATAACACCGCACTCTCCCGGAGTAACTCTTACAGAGCCAGAATTAGCCTCACGCACTGACATACAAGCAGGCTTACCATAATCATCATACACCGTGATACCGATTGGTTTGGTTGGTGAACCAACGGTCAATGATTCGGCGATAACATTTTTAATGTAAGTTAAACCATTTTTGAATTTAGATGACAATTCCTTAATCGCTTCAACAGCATACATTAGTACACCATTATAATTCACCTGTTTGTAACCATTAGAGTCCAGGGTTACTAATTCAGGAAAAATTGATTCTACATTTTGAGCGGTATAACCTAAATTACTAACACCCTTAGGATTTTGATAAGTGGTTGCAGCTAAATCGTTCCATTCATAATTTACAACTTTTAAATCAGCGAATTTTTCGAAGGTAGTAGATGCAATTTCTAAAATATTAGTTTTCAATCTTTCATCAGAAGAACAAGTTCCTGTTAAAGCGGTACCACCAAAACCCTGAATACAGCCATTGGTACCGGCAGTTCCAACACGAATATCGCCAAAGACTTGAAGTGCTGTCGCGGGATTTGTACTACTACCTATTCCAACTTTACCGCCGAAATTAGAGGGGGTTGAAGTTGAAGATATAGATAATGACCCAGAAGAAAGAATTCCACCTTCTCCAACTGTCAATGATGTTC
>CAZOXG010000023.1:0-15674 GCA_964583845.1 uncultured Candidatus Saccharibacteria bacterium | reverse complement strand
TTATACACATTGTTTAATACTAGTAAAAAGTGACAGAAGTGTGTACACATTACCGTATTACATTGACAAAAGCTTAAAATATGCTATACTTTAGAACGAATGAGTCCAGGCTGTTCTGGATGAACCCTGATCACGTGGGCTACGTGAAAACAGTTTCTGTGGAGGAATATGAAAATGAATACGAAACTTGTTTCATTTGTGAAGGGTCTGTTGCTCGCGGTGGTGGTGCTCGGTGGGTCAGTGGCTGTGTTCTGTTTTGCGGGAAATAACCTCTTCGCGGAAAAACACACCCCAATAACCCTCGAACAATATTTGGCTCGCGATTATCGCTTGACGAATATTGAACGAGTGGCACCGACGATTGACCAACCTGCCATCGAGGCAGTTGTCGTTAAAGCTCCCGTTTCGGTGGACGGTTCTAGTGTGGGGTTTGGTGTAGTGAAGACCCCGACGGGCTTTGCTACAGTTCTGATGACCACAGATGTTATGGTTGGTGACACACTGGTATATAAATTTTTCGAGACCGTCAGGTCCGATGGATTCTATAGCCAGGTCACCTTTGCTATCAAAAAGCAAAACAAGTGACCCCAAGTTTCCCAAGTCCCAGTTTCGCGACCTTCGCGGGACTGGGCATTTTTAATTATAGGGGAAATTAAATTTTAAGTAGTTTAATTAATACGGCGTGTTTAATAATCTTGTCTTTGCATTCAAAGGAATCATCAATCACAGCGTTTGGATGATCTAATTCTTTTTCTTCTAATATTTTAAAACCAGTTTTGCTAATAGCTACTTCAATTTCTTTGTGTTGTTTAATTAGATTTTGAACAATTATGGCTTTATCTCCAATGCCAAGCTTTACTGGCATTGGTTGATTATATAAAAACTCAAAACCTGGTGTGGTATCAGTTATATTAAAAGTACCAACAAAATATCCTCCAATCTTTAAGACTCGGCTAATTTCGGCAAAGATTTCTAAGGTATTAGGGAAGTAGTGAATAACAAAGTTAGAAACTACTATATCCAGAGCCCTATCTTCTAATGGTATTTTTGATCCATTAGAAACAATATATTTAATATTTTGGTCTGGCAGAGTCTTTTCTTTGGCAATTTCAATCATTTTTTCATTTATATCAAGACCAAGCACACTCTTGGCACCCATCTCAATAAGACGTCGTGCGTGACGGCCGTCTCCACAACCAAGGTCTAAAATGTCTTTACCGCTTACTCCAACAGAATTGACGGTGGACATAAAGTCATTATCAGTCTCATTAAAATCTTCGCGTTGATTGGAATATTTACTAGCGAGATCAGAAGAATATTTCATTTCTATATTATATGACATCATGCTTATAAAACCAGCGTAGGTCTTTTGACTTCCTTATACTTATACTTATACTTATACTTATGTTATTACTAGATGGCAAAAAAATTCGTGATATGAGATTACCGGCGTTGCAGTCGGAATTTTTTGTGTTGCCTTTTAAAGCAACTTTAGCCATTGTTCAGGTAGGGGATAGAACAGATTCCAATTCCTATATTAATCAGAAGAAAATTTTTGGTGAAAAACTAGGAGTAAAAATTTGGCATTTAAAATTTGCTGAAGGTATTAGTAAGATGGAAGTGATTGAAGAAATTCAACTTCTAAATGAAGATTCAGAAATACAGGGGATTATAGTTCAGTTGCCTTTGCCAGAAGGTTGGGACAAAAAAGAAGTGATAAACAATATTGCTTCAGAGAAAGACGTTGACGGTTTAACGGAAAACAATCAACATAAATTTTACATGGGGGATACTGAGGCTTTTGTGCCAGCGACCGCTCGTGGAGTCATGACGATGTTGGATTTTTATAATATTTCACTTACTGGTAAAAAGGCGGTGGTAGTGGGCCGTTCTGAATTGGTGGGTAAGCCAATAGCTCAACTTTTACGTATGCGGGGGGCCGAGGTAGGAGTTTGTCACCGCCAAACAGTAGATGTCCCGGCTATAACTAGTGCGGCCGATATTTTGGTGGTGGCAGCTGGTAATCCAAAAATGATTAAAGCTAACTTTGTAAAAGAGAGAGCAGTGGTTGTTGACGTGGGGATGAATAAAACTGAGGACGGTCATCTATGTGGCGACGTAGATTTTGAAGCAGTAAAAGATAAGGTGTTAGCAATTTCGCCAGTACCTGGCGGGGTTGGGCCACTCACTGTCTTGTCATTGTTTGAGAATTTATTGATTGCGAGTAAAAGATAATCTAAAAGCCGGCGATTCACAGAGCGAGTCGCCGGCTTTTTTATGCTATAATTACTTTGTTATTAAATAATTTAAATAATTTATGTTTGAAAAAATTAAACAAAAACTAATTATGTACAAAAGAGTCGTTGGGGTAGTTGTGTCACTTTTTGTTATTTTATTGCTAGTGATTATGGCTTTAAAAGTGGCTAAAGATATTCAGATTTTAGATTCCCATGACCAGAATGAAGTTAAAAATACTATCTCAGTAAATGGTAAAGGAGAGGAGATGGTTGTGCCAGATATTGCCACTATTTCTCTGGGTATAGAAGAGAAGGCTAAAACTGTGGTTGAAGCTAATAATTTAGCGACAACCAAGATGAATAAAGCAAAAAAAGTTTTGATAGAGGCAGGGATAGATGAAAAGGATATTAAAACTACAAATTATAGTGTTTATCCAAGTTATGATTATGTAAAGACCGTGCCAATGCCCTTATCACAAGTTTCTAGTGTAAGTCCAGATATTTATTATCCAAATGGCAAACAAGTCTTGTCTGGATATGTTGTAAATGAAAGTATGCAAGTTAAGATTCGCAAGATTGATAAGGCAGGAGATATTTTGGCCAAGGTTAGCGAGATTGGATTAAACAATGTCAGCGGTTTAACTTTCTCAGTAGATAAAGAAGATGTTGTTAAAAACAAAGCTCGTGAGACAGCAATTAATAATGCCAAGGAACAAGCTAAAATTCTAGCGAAACAATTGGGTGTCCGTTTGGGTAAATTGATTAGTTTCTCTGACGCCGGTGATTATAATTTCAATCGTTATGATTCTATGAAAGCTTATGCTCCAGCCATGTCATCAGGATCTGGTGTAGCTCCAGAGATTTCAGCCGGGGAGAATAAGATTACTAGTAATGTTACTTTGGTTTACGAAATAAAATAGGTTTCTTGGTGTGGTATAAGAATTGGCCGGCACCTGCTCCAGGCAGATGCCGGCCTTTTACTGGTTGCACATAGTCGTTTTGTATGATAATGTACTAGGTAACAGCCCACCCGGGCGGTTTTTATTAGGTAAAATTTAAACTAAATGAAATTAGCTAATTATATCCAGGAAACTAAAGGTGAAATGAAACACGTTAGTTGGCCAACAAAAAAACAGGCAATAATCTTCACTATTCTCGTAGTGGTTATTTCTGTTGTCACCGCTCTAGCTCTAGGTTTGTTTGATACTCTTTTTGAATACTTACTCAAGACTTTTATTATCGGTTAATTATCCAATTTTTTAACAATGTCCAAACAACAAATACAAGAAGGACGCAATTGGTACGCTATTCATACCTATGCTGGTTATGAAAACGCTGTTACTCGTAACTTGAAACAACGCATTGAGTCTTTGAATATGCAGGATAAGATTTTTAACGTTGTTGTTCCAACTGAGAAGAAAATCAAAATCAAAGGAACCAAACGCATTGAAGAAGAAGAAAAAATATACCCGGGATATATTTTGGTGGATATGATTGTAACTGATGACTCTTGGTACGTTGTCCGTAATACTCCACGTGTTACCGGTTTCGTTGGGGCAGGGGTTTATCCAGTACCGTTGTCTAAATCAGAAGTTGATGCTTTCTTTAGTCGTATGGCTACTCAGACAGTTAAGCATAATACAGACTTAGTAGTAGATGATATGGTTAAGATCGCGGATGGTCCATTTAAAGACTTGGAAGGAAAAGTTAGCGAGGTTGATGACAGTCGTGGTAAGGTAAAAGTAATGGTTCTTATGTTCGGTCGCGAGACCCCGGTAGAACTAGACTTATTACAAGTTCGCAAGGTTTAATCTCCCCGTTTGTCATTCCTGACTTGATCAGGAATCCAGGGTTTTGTATTAAGACTTATTATGATTCCTGGATCCCCGCATACGCGAGGATGACAGATAAAAACTTATTAAGTCAAAGTCACTTGAAATTATTACTCTTTTAAGGTAGTATGCAAAGGCTTCTAGTTCGCTCTCGAGCGGGCTTAAAATAACTAATTATTATGGCAAAGAAAATAACAAAAAAATTAAAGCTACAAATCCCAGCCGGAAAAGCTAATCCAGCTCCTCCAGTTGGTCCTGCTTTGGGTCAAGCCGGTGTTAACATTGGTGACTTCGTTACTAAATTTAACGCTGCGACTGCAAAGATGATGGGAGATATTATCCCAGTTGAAATTACTGTCTATGAAGACCGTACTTATACTTTCATCTTGAAGACTCCTCCAGCATCAAATCTTATTTACAAAGCTATCGGAATTGAAGGTGGTTCTGGTAAAAACTTGGTAAAGAAAGCTGGTACTATCACTAAAGCTCAAGTTCGTGCAATTGCTGAAAAGAAAATGCCAGATTTGAATGCTAATGATATTGAGGCTGCTATGAAAATCATTGAAGGCTCCTGCCGTTCAATGGGCGTGGAAGTGAAGGGATAATAAAACTAAAAGAAAAAAGACCGGTTTTGCTTTGCGAAACCGGTCTTTTCTAATTACATTATGTTTTAAAAGTTGTTCGGGTAAAGATTTGTTTTTGTTTGACAAGAAGCTATCGGGGGGGGGTATACTTTTAATATATGGATGGATTTTAATTACAACATAACTTCCTCGAAAGAGGGAGTTTTGTTTTGTCTAAAATAGCAGAGTATAATATAGAAATGAATGAAGAAACTAAACCAAAGCATGTCCGTCCAACTTGGGATGAATATTTTATAAATATTGCCAAGGCGGTTGGGGCACGTGCTACCTGTGATCGCGGTCGCACAGCATGTATTATCGTAAAAAATAAACACATCATCGCGACGGGTTATGTGGGAGCACCTTCTGGTTGTTTGAGTTGTGATGACATTGGTCATGAAATGAATACAGTTATTCACGAAGATGGTACTCAAAGTCGTCATTGCATACGTACAAATCATAATGAACAGAACGCAATAGCTCAGGCAGCCAAAATGGGTGTTAGTACTGATGGTTCTACGCTCTATTGTATGATGACCCCATGTTATACTTGCGCTAAATTAATCATCAATGCCGGCATTAAGAGAGTAGTGTCTGAGAAGGATTATCATGCTGGCGCTCGCAGTAAAGAAATATTCAAGGAAGCCGGAGTTTTTTATGAATTATTGAATGAAGAAGTGGTAAAATATTCAGATACTAAATAATAAAAATATGGAAAAAAAGATTGTCATAGGTTTAGCTGGTTGTATTGCGAGTGGAAAAGATACTATTGCTGATTATTTAGTTAAAGAACGAGATGCTGTAAGTGTTAGTTTTTCTCAGCCTCTACGTGATATTTTAAATAGAGTATTTTTACCTATTAATCGAGCTAATTTGTCTAAGTTGGCCCAGTGTTTGGTGGATAATTTTGGTGGTGATGTTTTATCTCGAACTATAGCCGAAGAAATTAAGGTTAGTAATAAAAAGATTTTTATCTTACCGAATATTCGTCGCGATTCTGATTACCAACATTTAGAAAATGAGCCGGCTTTTAACTTTGTTTTGGTTGGGGTAAATACGGATATTCCTGTTTGTTATGAGAGATTAATTAAGCGTACTCAAAACGTCGATGATCAATCGAAGACTTGGGAACAATTTCAAAAAGACCTTCAATTATCAACAGAGATAGAGATTGCTGGGCTGGTTAAAAAATCACGCTATCAGTTAGATAATAATGATACCCACGAACAGTTATATAAACAAATCGATGATTTGATTAATAAAATTAATAATTAATAAAATGGCGAAAAAGGGTAAATTTATTGTCTTAGACGGAGTTGATGGTTCTGGAAAAGCTACTCAAGTTAAATTGTTATCAGAACGATTAGCTAAAGAGGGTCACAAAGTTAAAACAATTGATTTTCCTCGTTATAATGATAACTTTTTCGGGGCTTTTATTGGAGAATGTTTAACGGGTAAATACGGGAATTTTATAGAAGTAAATCCAAAGATTGCTTCGACTTTGTATGCGGCTGATCGCTGGGAATCATCAGTAGTAATTAAAGAATGGTTAAAAAAAGGTTACATTGTGATTGCAGACCGTTACGTTAGTTCCAATCAGATTCATCAGGGCGGTAAGATTAGAGATCCAAAAGAAAGAAAAGAATTTCTACAATGGTTAGACAAAATGGAATTTGAAGTTTTTAAGATTCCAAGACCAGAAGCTATAATATATTTACAATTACCAATTGCCCTAAGTTTTAAATTGATTCAAGATAGAAAGAAAGCGGAAGCTGAAAAGTCTAGAAAATACCTAGAGGGGAAGAAGGACTTGGCCGAGGAAGATTTTAAACATTTAGCTGAAAGTCGTGAGAGTGCAATTAAGATCGTTCGTAGTAATAATAGTTGGATTAGAGTGGACTGTGCCAAAAAGAACGAAATAATGACTAGAGAGGCTATTCACAAAAAAGTTTATGAAGTAGTTAAGAAAATTATTTAATTTAAAAACACCCTTACGGGTGTTTTTTGATTCGTACTTATTTTGAAAGTTCTTTGAGGGCTTGTTTGGCGTAATAGCGAATGCGCGGTACCAGATCCATAGTTTCTAATTCCTCAAGTGAAACCCATTTCCAGTCATGACTTTTATCATCTATATCGCCAACTTGAACTTTGTCAGTTTGGGAAGTTGCAAAGTAGGTAAAGACGACGTGCTCGTGTGTTGGAGAAACTCGATGTCGGTTTATAAATCTTGGAGGTAAGATTTCCCTAGAATTTTCCGTGTCCAAGTCAGGACAGTCTAGTTTCCCAACAATCTGAACATCTAAACCAACTTCTTCTTTTACTTCGCGGAGGGCAGCTTGAACTGGATCTTCGTCTAGTTCAATGTGACCACCAACACTTAACCAAATTTTATATTTATCGTGCAAACGCAAAAGAACCTTATTGTTAAAAACAACCAAGACTTCAGCTGTAAAATCAACTTTTTCGTGTATGTGTGGCATGTAATATATAGTATCATTAACAATTAAAATTACCATAAATAAAAGGCGTCCTCGCGAGAGAACGCCATTTTTTGTCCGTTTTTTACTTTCGTCGGACGAGTTCCAAAAAGGTGAAGTCGCAGACGTTGCGTTCGTCTTTGCTGTGTGGTTCATAGGACACTACTTCCCAGTCCTCTTTGTTAAAGGCAGGGAAGAAGGTGTCGCCGTCGCACTCAGCTGCAACTTCCGTGAGGTACAGCTTGTCGGCCACCGGCAAGAATTGTTTGTAGATTTCTCCACCGCCAATCACGAAGACTTCTTCGCTTTCAACTTCAAACATTTCTATAGCCCGGTCCACGCTCGAAACTCTGACACATCCGGGAGCAGCGTAACCACTTTGGGAGGTGATTACAATATTGGTTCGGTCGGGAAGTCCGTGTCCGAGGCGTTTAACTATGGATTCATAGGTCTTTCGGCCCATGATCACAGGGTGACCACGAGTGATTTTGGCAAAGTGTTTGAGATCCTCGGAGAGTTTCCAAGGGAGATCATTGCCTTTGCCGATCACTCGGTCATGATTCAAGACTACGATGATGGATATCATAATTTTTCCTTTCGGATGGTTAGACAATCATCGGGGCTTTGATCGTCGGGTGGTGTTCATAGTCAACGAGTTTGATATCTTCCATCGTGAACTTATCGATGTCTTTCACTTCTGGGTTAAGCCAGAGTTTCGGAAGCTTCATCGGTTCGCGAGCGAGCTGTTCTTTGACGGCGTCAAAGTGCTCGTGGTAGATATGAGCGTCGTTGAGAGTGAGAACACATTCATAAGGTTCCAAACCGGTTACCTGAGCAACCATGGCGAGCAACAGGGCGTAGGACGCGATGTTGAACGGCACTCCGAGGAACATGTCACAACTGCGTTGCGTCATGTGCAAGGAAAGTTTGCCGTTGGCGACGAAGAATTGGAAGATCATGTGACAAGGTGGCAAAGCCATCTGGTCTAGTTCGCCAGGATTCCAAGCCGTCACAACCAGGCGACGGTCATTCGGATCGGCTTTGAGCTTGCTCACGATGTTGGCAATTTGATCGACGGTGGTGCCGTCGGTCTTGGCCCATTTTCTCCACTGCACGCCATAGACGCGACCGAGATCACCCGGGAACTTGGCCTTCGGCTTCCAGTAGTCAGCCTCGGCATTGTCTGTCCAGATAGTGCGGTCTTTGCCCATGATTTCTTTCAGACGTTGGTCACTGCCACTGCCTTCCAAGAATCAGAGCAATTCGCCTTTGACGGCGCTGAAAGCCAGGGTTTTGGTGGTGACGGCCGGAAAGCCATCCTGCAGATTGAAACGCATCTGAATCGCGAATTGCGCTCTGGTAACGGCGTTGCGACCTTTGCGGTCGACACCATTTTCCAGGATTCTTTTGAGCACTTCGTTGTAGATCTTCATGTTTTTCTCCTTGTTTAGTTACTAAGGGACCAAGTTTTTGGTCTAAGTTTATGGTACGTCATAAGTAGAAAAAAACAAGCTTGTCAGGGGAATATATCTAATCTATTATTGAAAGTAGTTTTACTAAACTTAACCATAATAAAATGAAGGATAAACAGATTGAGAAGTTGATCAAATCGGAGGAGTTGCGACAGAAGAAAAACATTTCTTTGATTGCGTCAGAAAATTATGTTTCCGATGATGTGTTAAAAGCTCTGGGCTCTAGATTGACCAATAAATATTCAGAAGGTTATCCTGGTCACCGTTACTATGGTGGACAAACTTATACAGATAAAATTGAATTGCTTTGTCAGGAGCGAGCCCTTAAATTATTTAATTTAAAGAATGATAAGTGGGCGGTGAATGTTCAACCTTTGTCTGGTTCACCAGCAAACCTGGCGGTGTATTTGGCTTTGGTACCAGTCGGAGGGAAGGTGATGGGGATGTCGCTTGATCATGGTGGACATTTGACTCATGGACACAAAGTTTCGGCCACCGGAAAAGTTTGGCAGCAGATTCCTTATGGCGTTGATAAAGATACGGAGATGTTGGATTACGAAGTGATCAAGAAAATTGCGATCGAAAATAAACCAAATATTATTGTGGCTGGTTATACCGCTTACCCACGCGTAGTAGATTTTAAAAAGTTCCGCGAGATTGCGGATGCTTGCGGAGCGATCTTGTTGGTGGACATGTCACATTTTGCCGGCTTGGTTGCTGGTGGATCCTATCCATCACCGTTTGATTATGCCGATGTGGTGACGACAACTGTTCATAAAACTTTGCGCGGTCCGCGTAGTGCGATGATTTTTTCTCGCAAAGACAAAACCAAACCGAATGCTAAAGGGGTAGAAATTGGCTTTAATGAATTGATTGATAAGGCGATCTTTCCAGGTTTGCAGGGTGGTCCACACATGAATCAGATTGCGGCGGTGGCGGTCGCTTTGAAAGAAGCTTCCACTCCAGCATTTAAAAAATATGCCAAGCAAGTTATTAAGAATGCTAAAGTATTGTCTGAAGAACTAAAGAAACTCGGCTGGAGAATTGTTTCCGGTGGTACGGACAGTCATTTGATTTTGGTAGATACTTGGATGGGAGGCAAGGGTATGCCTGGCGCTGTTGCTTCAGAGAAATTAGAAAAAGAGGGAATTATTGTGAATAAAAATACGATTCCCAATGAGACTCGTTCCGCTTTTGATCCATCGGGAATCCGTTTGGGTACCGCGGGCGAGACAACTAGAGGCAAGAAGGAAAAAGATATGGTGGCTTTGGCGAAGAGAATTGATAAAACCTTAAAGAAGTAAAATTTATTTAGTTTTTTATTGTTTAACGTTTTTGTTTTTTTGTATTGTTATCCTCGCGAACGCGGGGATCCAGGATTAAATATGAGAAATTACTACGTTTATATAATGGCCAGTCAGAAAAATGGGACACTTTACATTGGTGTTACGAATGATTTGATTAGACGGGTGTATGAACACAAAAACAAATCAGTTAAAGGTTTTACAGAAAAATATGAAGTAAAATTGCTGGTGTATTTTGAGCAAACTAACAATGTTGAAGGCGCATTAAATAGAGAAAAACAATTGAAAAGATGGAAGAGAAAATGGAAGATTGAACTAATCGAAAAAGAAGATTTATACTGGGACGATTTGAGTCTGAAATTATAAGAAAATCCTGGATTCCTGCGTTCGCAGGAATGACAGATGGGCGAAAAGGAAATCCAGAAGGCAGACAAACTTATTTAATAAAATTAATGATGAAATTAAAAATTAAAAAATTACATCCAGAGGCAGTGTTACCAAAATACGCCACCAAAGGTGATGCCGGTATGGATTTATTTGCCATTGAAAATGTAGAAATTTTACCAATGCAAAGATTACAAGTCGCGACCGGTATCGCTATGGAAATTCCAGAAGGATACACTGGTTTGATCTGGGACAAAAGTAGTCTGTCGCATAAATTTGGTTTAAAGACTTTGGGTGGAGTGGTGGATGCTGGATATCGTGGGGAGATAAAAGTTGGAATAATAAACCTCGGAACTGAAAAATATATTTTTGAAAAAGGACACAAAGTGGCTCAGATGATTATTCAAGCTTGTGAATCAATAGAAATTCTGGAAGTAGAGGAACTATGTTGTGATACCGAAAGGGGTACAGGGGGATTTGGGAGTACGGGGAAGTAGGATGGTATAGGTATAAAGTATGGGTATAAGGAAAAAAAGCCTGCAATTCTCTACGCGAACTGTCGGCTTTTTTATTGGTAAAAATTTTCTCGGGGAACTATAGTATTCGAATAATAAAGCAAGGCCCGCAATGCGCTTCGCGAATTGCGGGCCTTGCTTTAATTAAAATTAATCAGTGGTATAATATATATGTTAAAGGTCGGTTCTATCTTATTACTTAAAAAAACACATAATGAAAATTATTCATTGGATCGCTTGGGTTTTGGTTATCGTTGGATCCTTGAACTGGGGTCTTGTTGGTTTCTTTGGTTTCAATTTAGTTACCACTCTCCTTGGGGAAACTGCAATTGCTAATGTTGTTTATGATTTAGTCGGTTTAGCAGCCGTTTGGATGATAATTGAAGCTTTTAAAAAACAAGCTTAATTTCTCTATAAAAAAACCGCCAGCAAGTGAACCTTGCCGGTGGTTTTTTTATATCAACAAGTAATCTTATTGATACTTGACGTAATGATTATGAAGTGTTCTACTATAGAAGTATCCGAAAATGTCGTAAGGCATTCTAGGCGGGTGTCATTGGGCGCCAAAATAAATAAAATAGTGCCAAACAAGGAGGAAGTCCACAATGATGGACGAAATCATGGCCGAGATGGAACTTGTCCGCAACCGTCGTCACACCAAGGCACAAAAGGAGGAGTACGTTCACGGTCTGCCGAAGTTGATGAAGAAAGTCAACCGTGGCAAGAAGATCAAGGCGGCGCTTCTCAATGCCAAACGCAAGATGAAATGCGTGGAGGCCAAGTTCCGAGAAAGCTTGGAAGAAAAGGCCTTCAACGAGATGTTTTTGCCTCAGCGGCGCAAAATCAACCGCACGGCGAAGATTGGCAGTGTAAGCTCTGGCGCTGTGATCAGCAGCTACGGGACTTTGTTCAACTTCGGCGAAGCAGCACGTCGCCGGCCGGCAATTGGTTGCATGGCCGATGTTATGCCGATGGAATTGCTTCAGGCTGTGGAGTTGCAAAAGGTTTGTGACTTGATGCAGGCCGCGGCTGGCTAAATTTGTCCGGCAATAATAATGAGGGCGAGGTGTACAGTGTGCACCTCGCCTATTAATTTGCCTAAAATTGGCGGAGGCTAAAAAGAAAGGCTGGGGCGGGCAAGCAACGCTTGCCCGCCCCAGCCTTTCTTTTTAGCCAATTTTTTGCTATTTTATGTATAAGTCTATAAAGGCTAATTTTTATGTCTCAAGATAACAAAAATGCAAATTTATCGGAAGCGCCTGAAGTCAAAAAAAGCGCCATAGCTCTAAAAGAGGAAGAAATACTAAAGTTTTGGAATGATAACCATATTTTTAGTCAGTCCTTATCTAAGGATTCTCCAAAAGGTGAATATGTTTTTTATGATGGTCCACCATTTGCAAATGGTTTACCACACTACGGTCACTTGTTGGCGGGAACCATGAAGGATGCAATCCCACGCTATAAAACTATGCGTGGTTTTAGAGTTGATCGTCGTTGGGGGTGGGATTGTCATGGTTTGCCAGTTGAGAATATTATAGAAAAAGAATTTAAACTAAAATCCAAAAAAGATATTGAAGAATTTGGTTTGAAAAAATTTAATGAAGCCGCTCGAGCTAATGTAATGACCTACGCTAACGACTGGAAGAAAATCATTCCACGCTTAGGTCGTTGGGTGGATATGGAAAATGATTACAAGACAATGAATCCATCTTTTATGGAGTCCGTTTTGTGGGTTTTTAAAAGTTTGTATGACAAAGGTTTGGTTTATGAAGGTTTCAAACCAATGCATCTTTGTCCTCGTTGCGAAACTACACTATCTAATTTTGAAGTTGCTCAAGGTTATCGTGATGTTACGGATATTTCTGTCACAGCAAAATTCCTTTTAAAAGGATCTGAAAAAACATATTTTATTGCTTGGACAACCACTCCATGGACTCTACCTGGCAATGTGGCTTTGGCGGTTAATCCTGAAATTGATTACGCTAAAATTAAAGTTGGGGAGGAAGTATATATCTTAGCGGAGAGTCGCTTAGCGGTTGTTAAGCAACCATATGAATTGATAGAAAAAGTTACTGGAGCTTCTTTGGTTGGTTTGTCATATGAACCACTTTTCAATTATTACATTAATCCCGAATTGGAAGTAAAAAATATTGCCAATGGTTTTAAAGTTTACCCTGCTGAATTTGTAACTACCGAAGACGGAACCGGTATTGTTCATATCGCCCCGGCTTTTGGTGAAGATGACTTACGTTTGGGTCAGAAGTTTGAATTACCATTCATTCAGCATGTCGGTACTGATGGTCGCTTTAAAAAAGAAGTGACAGATTTTGCTGGCCAATCGGTCAAACCAATTGAAGATATTCAAAAAACTGATATTGAAATAATTAAATTTTTAGCCGCTCAGGGTAAGTTATTTAGTAAAGAAAAACTGATCCACTCTTATCCTCACTGTTGGCGCTGTGACTCTCCATTGTTAAATTACGCTACCTCTTCTTGGTTTGTTGAGGTAACCAAGATACGAAATCAGATAGTTGCTGAAAATCAAAGTATTAATTGGGTGCCGGCTGATATTCGTGATGGTCGCTTCGGTAAGTGGCTTGAGGGTGCGCGTGACTGGGCGATTTCTCGTTCCCGTTTCTGGGGTTCTCCATTGCCAATTTGGCGCTGTAAAGACTGTGAGAAGATTGAAGTTGTTGGTGGTGTGGAAGATATAAAAAACCATACACGTGGTACAAATAAATATTTTATTGCTCGTCATGGTGAAGCCGAAAACAATGTTTTAGGTATCTTAAGTTGTGTAGCTGATCGTCCTCATCATTTAACCGAAAAGGGTAGAGAACAAGTTAGAATAGCTGCTGAAGACTTAAAGACTAAAGAAAAAATTGATTATATTTATTATTCACCATTTGTACGTACTAAAGAATCAATGGAAATTTTTGTTGAAGTACTTGGTTTAGATAAAGATCATTTAATTGAAGAACCTCGTTTGCACGAAGTGAATGGTGGTGTCTTAGACCTAAAATCGGATGAAGAATATCAGGCCTTTTTTGGTTCCCGTGAAGAAAAATTCTATAAAGTACCAGAAGGTGGTGAAAGTCATACTGATGTAAAGAATAGAATGACCTCTGTACTTTATGATCTACATAAAAAACATGAAGGTAAAAATATTCTACTCGTAACTCACAATACTCCGGCTTGGCTTATGGTGGCCGGCGCTTATGGAGATACACCAGAGCAGGCTATAGAGTTGCGTCACGAACACAAAGATTTTATCAAGAACTCTGAAGTAATGCCTTTGGACTTTGCGCCTATTCCTCATAATGATAATTACGAATTAGATTTCCACCGACCCTATATTGATGAGATAAACTTTAAATGTACTTGCGGTAGTGAAATGAGACGTGTGCCGGAAGTTTTTGATTGCTGGTTTGAATCTGGTTCTATGCCTTATGCCCAGTTCCATTATCCTTTTGAAAACCTAGAGAGCTTCAATCCAGAAGCCGGCTTTTTACGTGGCAGTGTTGGTTTTCCGGCCGAATTTATTGCTGAAGGAATGGACCAGACTCGTGGCTGGTTCTATTCTATGTTGGTTTTGTCGGTGGCTTTGTTTGGTAAGTCGTCTTATAAAAATGTAATTGTGAATGGTATTGTTTTGGCTGAAGATGGTCAAAAAATGGCTAAACGTTTGAGAAATTATCCTGATCCATTAGACGTGGTGGCAAAATATGGAGCTGATGCTTTGCGTTATTACCTGATGGCGAGTCCGGTGGTGAAAGGTGAAGATTTAAGATTTACCGAAAAGGGGGTTGAAGAAGTAGTGAAGAAATTAATTCTCCGTTTACAGAATACTCAATCTTTTTATGATATGTATAAAGGTGAAAAGCCACCCGTTGCCAGTGAGGCGAGTGAGAATATTTTGGATCGCTGGATAATAACTCGTCTGAAGGAATTAAACATAACAGTTACTGGAGCGATGGAACGTTATGAATTAGATCGGGCTGCGCGTCCATTTACGGATTTTGTAGATGATTTGTCCACTTGGTATCTACGTCGTTCTCGTGATCGTTTCAAGGAAGAAAATGAAGATCGTCAGGCAGCTCTCTCAACAATTCGATATGTCCTAGTTGAACTTTCCAAGATGATGGCAATTTTTATGCCGTTCTTGGCTGAATCTATGTATTTATCACTCAAGGGAGAGATTTCTCAGGGTAGTGTTCATTTAGAAAGTTGGCCGGAATACGGTGATTTAGGTGAGGGTGAAAATAATCTACTGGTCCAGATGACTGAGGTTCGCCGTTTGGTTTCTGTTGGTTTGGAAATGCGAGCAAAATCATCTTTGAAAGTTCGTCAACCTTTGGCCAAGATTTCTCTGAAGAATGAATCCTTAAAAGAAAGGGCTGATCTCTTGAATTTAATTAAAGAGGAATTAAATATTAAGGATGTGATATTTGATGCCAGTCAGGAAGGAGAGATGATTCTAGATACAGTAATAACTCCTGAATTAAAAGCTGAGGGTCAGTTGCGTGATTTGATTCGTTCTATTCAAGAACTTCGTAAGACTGGAGATTTCAAACCAGGCGAACCAGCTTATTTGATTGCAGTTGCTAATCCGTCCGGACGCGGTTTCTTGGAAAGTAATTGGTCTGAAGCGGCCAAGATTTCATCATTAGTGGAAGTTGAATTCGTCAATGAGTTAGAGGCTGAAATTCCACTTGTCAAAATTGATGATATGGAGTTTAAGTTGAGGTTAATTAAAAAATAAGGTTCAAAAGTCGGTTGGTTCACGGAGTGAACCAACCGACTTTGTATTATATTCTATCTTCCTTATAC
>CAZOXG010000022.1:0-16112 GCA_964583845.1 uncultured Candidatus Saccharibacteria bacterium | reverse complement strand
TCGCCCTGCCGAGTCCTTTTTAGTAGTTTTAATCATTTGGATTTTGCTCGAAATAGTTTCGAACTTTGTCCAACAAACACCGCAAAATTTCGATTTAAATATGTAACTGTTTATTACTGACCTTTAGCCGCTGAATAACACCAATCTCTAGTAACCTGATATTTTATTTGATTACAAACGGAAGAATCTTTTTCGTTAATAGCTGTACCAATTATCCCGATATCTTCTATAATTGGTTGATCTTGATGTTTTATATAATAATTACAAAGATCTTGTAGATAGTTATCCTGGGTATTAATACAAACAGAAGTATCACCCGTGACCTGAGCAACAGCAAAACGACAATATGTCTGTTCGCCAACTCCATCAACAAGTGCACATTGAGACAGGGACTTTTTCCTTATAGCGATACCTATATAACACATAGATCTAAACTCACCCTTCAATCTTGAACACACTACTGCATCCCCCGTATTAATCGCCTGCTGATAATAACATGTATATTGTTCATTATCTCCTGTTATAGACTCGCAATTATACAAACTGCTGATAACCGGATTGGAAACAGGCTTACTATCTATCGCATTCTTAACACCTTCCTGTACGTTTCCAGTTGTGGTTGAAACTTCTAAATTGCTTTTATTCGACATTACCGTTGTGTCGGATACACTGCTATATTTTTGAGTGACAAAATACAAACATATTCCAACCGCCAATATCAACAAAACAGTTAATCCTATTTTAAACCAAATCTTATTTGTTGCCACAGGCATTTGTCCTGGCAGTGGTACATCAAACAATACAAAAGCTTCATTAATATCTGATTGTTGCCAGCCGTTAGCTAGTAGTGACTGTATTATTTGCTCTCTATTTACCCCCTGATGTGTTTGCTGTTTGATGTATTCAAGTAATTGAGAATTAATCATATTATATATATTTTTGTTTAAAATAGAAGTTAAACCCAACATTATTTTATAACAAAAAAATGTTTTATCAAATAGACTAGATTTATACATTAGAAAACAGCCTTGGAGATTTCCAAGGCTGTTGATATTAAGGAGTGGCCAACTGCATGATCACCCTGTTGCGGGAAACATTCTGGACGATTTTACCGCCCATTTTTTTTATGAGATCGCACATCCGCGAATCGTCCATCGTGCGAAGAATAACTCTACTCAACGCTTGTTGACGTAGAATATTCTTCACTAACAATTTTCCCAAGCCTCTTCCTTGATAAGTTGGCAACACAGCGCACTCATCAAGGTAAAAGTAAGAGACAGGTTCACAAAGCAAACGATGCAAGCCAGGAGCCTCGAGATTAACCTCAAGTTCCAGATTTACGTTAACTTGATAGCCCCAAGCAAAACCAATAACATCCTTACCAATCAAGGCGACGATACAAACCGAGAGTGGTTTATTCATCTCCTGGTAAAAATCATTAATGATTTTACTCATTGGCCAATATTCAACTAAAAGAACTTCCTTTGATTGAACCACACATTTGGGGCATATCTCGGAAAACAGGTTTCGTGAGAACAAGCTGCCACAAATGGGACAGATTAATCCTTCATTCCAAGGTTTATCTCCAAAAGCTTGTTGATAAACCTCCGCGATTTTTGCCACCATTTGAGACTGCGCAAACGGCCTGACATTGATGATTTTGAAGGCAATCATTTTCCTTCTCCTTTTTTAAAGAACTATTTTTCTGTCTTTTTCAAGCGACATGCAGGTTGACAAAACCCCCTCCAAATCTGGAGGGGGTTAGCTTTATTTATTATTTCAATTTATATAGATAGAAATACAATCAAGACAACCCTCTCCCTTTTTGGATAGAGTTATGATGATGTAAACGACTAACTATAGTTTTATAGCCACCTTCTTTACCGTTTAACCATTTAGAAACACGTGCCACAGTTGTGGAACTTAGACCCGTCTTTTCAACAATAATAGAATATGGGATTTTATTAGTCAGCATTTCGGCAGCTTGAAGCCTTTTTCCAAATTCTACAATTTCACCCTCAGTCATGAGATCCCGTAAAAAACGCTTTGCCTCATCGGTAGTTTTGAGAGCTAAAATAGCCTGGACTAATATTGTATTTTGTTCGTCGTTCCAGTTCATACAGATACTTTAGCAAGGTAAAGTACTTTAGTCAAGTAAAGTCTGTGGATAAGTCAGATATCACTTTTTAACAAAAAATTTTATTGCTACCATTCAATAGGTCCCTTCCCCCACTTTTTCAAATAGTCATTACACTTGGAAAGATGTTTGCAACCCAAAAAACCAGCATAAGCCGAGAATGGCGAAGGGTGCGGTGCCTCTAAAATTAAATGTTTTGTTCCATCAATTAAAACTTTCTTGCTGCGAGCGTAGTTTCCCCACAACATAAAAACCACGTGTTCATTTTTATCGGAAATAGTTTTTATAACATTATCAGTGAACTCTTCCCAACCCTTATCTCTATGAGAAGCCGGCGAATGGGCCACAACGGTGAGAATAGCATTTAGAAGAAAAACACCTTGCTTGGACCAAGCTTCCAAATTACCAGACGAAAAATCTTTCACGACACCAAAATCACTATTAATTTCTTTATAAATATTCTTCAGAGACGGTGGTGGTTTTATACCTTCAGGAACTGAAAAACATAAACCATGTGCCTGACCAATATCATGATATGGGTCTTGTCCCAATATCACCACTTTAACTTCAGAAAATGGAGTCAACCAAAAAGCCCTAAAAATATCTTTGGAATTAGGAAAAACTGTCTTGCTTTTGTATTCTTCTTTTACGAATGAAAACAATTTTTTAAAACTTTCAGAATCAAAATAATCTTTCAATACTTCATACCATTCTGGTTCGAGATTTAGGTTATTGTCGGACATATATTAAAATTTAGAAATTATTTCCGAAATTACTGGAATAAACAACATTATCCAACCAACAAATTCTATAAGAAAAATCGGGGTCGGCTTATCTATGATTGTTCCAGTTCCACCAAAATACCACATAGAACCTCGAAAAGTACTTAAATAATTACTTGCCAAAACAGCCAATAAACCGTAATCAGCCACTTCTATCAACAAATTAACAGAAATTGGATCTTTAATAAATAATACGCCTAATATAAAAACTACCACTGCCAGCGTGGCTTTTATGTAATATGGCATTTTGGAAACTTTTTTTATAAGCTCTGGTTTAATATCTGTTTTAATATTGCCATTTTTGTCTTGTTTCAAAACAATAGCTTCCGACATTTTTTCTTCATTGTCCGTACTTAGTTCTAAAATGGCATCGAGTTGTTTTTCGTTAGTCATAAGTAAAGTATAACAAAATATTATTTGGAGGAGAATGTGAGATTCGCCCTCGACTAAATTTTAATCTCATTCGATTTATAATTTGAGATTCGACCCTTACAGGGTCAGTACCCTGGTTGGATTTTTTCTACGCTAGCAAGCTAGAAAAAATACTCAACCAGGCTTCGAATCTCACACGCAGTGCTCCCCAGCACTGCTATTCTCCGCAAACAAAAAAAAGGCGCCTCGAAAGCGCTCTTTTTTGTATTTGCGGAGAATGTGAGATTCGAACTCACGGGGGCTATTAGGCCCCGGCGGTTTAGTAAACCGCTGGTTTAAACCACTCACCCAATTCTCCACCTAAACCGAACCCCTACATATTACATTAAAAACGTATAATTTCAAATTGTGGATTATTTTTCGAGTTATATCATCTCTAAAATCACAAAAAACAACTTGGTAGTTGTTTTTTTATATTTAATGACTATTTAGAGTCACCTATCATCTTGGCATATCTGACCAAGTTTCTTGAGGCATTATCAAGCATGGTTTTAACATACTCATTTTTTCGTCTGTCAACGGCATCATCACTTATTCCATAACGTCCGGCTTCACCAACCCAGTAAACGCAGGATTCTGGCGGAATACAGAAACCGTACCACATCAAAGTATTACTAAGAACACCTACAACATGTTGGGCTCCATCTTCATGTCCGACAACCACAATCCCAGCAATCTTATCCAAAAAAACCGACTTTTTACCTCTCAGATGATCCACATCATCACTATCCATTCTCTCCAAGAGCTTTTGGATTAAGGATGACGGCTGACCCCAATGAATAGGCGTGGCCCAAATCACAATATCAGCCTCACTTATTTGTTTTATAACCTTTAACCCGTCGTCACCCATATCAACCCGACTGCCGTGTAAAATATTCTCATCAACCAATCTAACTTTTTCCGTTTCACAGCCAAGTTTGTTTATTTTTTCCAATAACAAATCTAAAACTTCTTCTGTATTAGAAGGGACTTTACTCTCTGTCGTTTTTAGCGTTCCTAATATTCCTATAGCTTTTATCATTTTTAATTTTAATGACTTTAATCTTCAATTGTTCCCTCTTTAACTTCTCCGTTTTTCTTTTTTCCAAAAAAGAAATATTTATGATCGGCATATGACATTCCTCTTTCAAAACTATTTTCCAACAACCACATACCAGTAAAAACTATTAAGGCCATAATAACCGCTGCGATAGCAAGTGAATATAAACCGAAGCCACAAGCCATACCAACACCAGCCGATACCCATAAACCAGCTGCAGTTGTTAAACCTGTAATTTTATTATCTTTAAGGAAAACTAGACCGGCACCAATAAAACCAATACCGACAATAACATTTGAAGCCATCACTAACGGATTGATAGATGTTACCCCGGCTTTGAAATAGGTCATAAACACTGAATTGGAAATAATAACAAACAAGGCAGAGCCTAAAGAAACCATCGCGTAAGTACGCATACCAGCTGTCTTTCCCGCTAAATTACGTTCAAGACCTAATACCCCACCGAGAATAATCGCCGCCAACATTGGTAAAATATATGCAATCCACATAGTGATATTTATAAATTATCTTTTAATATAAGTACATTATAACAAATTATTTGCAATAAAAAAATGACTATATTTAAAATGCACTTTTCTAACCAACATATTATTTTACATACATTACTTAAGTCTTAGTCAAGTGTACGACCCCCCTTAAACTGATAAAATTACCTTATGACTCTCCAGGACCAATTACGCGAAACTTTCCGACTTTTAGAGCCTCAAAAAGTTGCTCTTAAAAAACTGCGGTTAGAAACCGTAGGTGATTTACTCTATCACCTTCCTGTTCGCTACGGTGATACAGCCTCTATGAAAAACATTGGGGATTTAAATGTTGGCGAATCAGCGGTGATATTTGCCCGTCTTGGAGAAATAAAGACTGCCAAAGCCTACATTAAAAAAATCCCCATGTCCGAATCCTGGGCTGAAGATGAAACTGGCCGGATTAAAATAATTTGGTTTCATCAACCCTACCTAGCCAAGATGCTACACCCCGGTGCCTTAGTTCGTCTCGAAGGAAAAGTATCCGATCGAAAGGGAGAAAGATATTTGAGTAATCCCAAAGTGGAGACTGTCGTCAAACTTCCTTTAGCCGTGGGGCAATCGCTTTTTGGTGAGGCTGGGGCCGATCATCATCTCTACCCTGTTTATCCTGAAAGTAAAGGTATTACTTCCAACTGGTTTTATCACGCCATTCAAAAAATTTTTAAAAGTGGTTTGTTAGAAAATATCCAAGATCCTATTCCTAAGGATATACTAGATAAATATAATTTACCCACCCTCTCAACAGCTTTAATTTGGACCCACGCCCCAAAGTTAGAAAAAGACGCTTTAATGGCCCGTAAACGTTTTGCTTTTGAGGAAGTCTTTTTCATTCAATTACAAAAACAACGGGCGCGTTTAGAATGGAAGAAAAATCCCTCTTTTATTATTCCTGAAAGTCGAGCTGGGATAGAGAAATTCACCACCGAGCATTTTCCTTTTACCCCGACCGGCGCTCAATGGAAAGCTATTGATGATATCTTAGCAGACTTTCAAAAAGGTTACGCTATGAATCGTCTTCTTGAAGGTGATGTTGGTTCTGGTAAAACGGCTGTGGCTGCCGCCTCAGCTCATGCGGTTATTTCTACCCCACCCAAAGACCGTAAATACGGACGTCTTCAAGTTGCTTATATGTGTCCAACCGAAATCTTGGCCAAACAACATTTTGAATCTTTCATAAAATATTTTACTCATTTAAATTTACAAATAGGCTTAATCACTTCTAGTGGCTGTCGAAAATTCCCCTCGAAAGTTAACCCACACGAATCAACCGATATTTCCAAATCTCAACTCTTAAAATGGTTAGAAAGTGGTGATATTCCCATCCTGATAGGGACCCACTCTTTAATCCAAAAAAACGTTAAGTTCAAAAATCTAGCATATGTCATTATTGATGAACAACACCGTTTTGGTACTCTTCAGCGTCAAAAACTTGTTCGCAAAGATAATATCTATCCTCATCTGCTTTCTATGACCGCTACGCCGATTCCCCGCACTCTAGCCCTTACTATTTACGGCGACTTGGATTTAACAGTGGTTGATCAAATGCCAACTGGACGCAAACCGATCATTACCGAAATAGTGGTTCCAACTAAACGGAAAGAAACCTACGAAAAAATTCGTGAGGAGATTAAAAACGGTCGCCAGTGCTATGTTATTTGTCCACGCATTGATGAACCAGACCCAGCAAAAGAAAGTGCGGTTATTGCCAAGTCCGTCACAGAAGAAACCGAAAATCTTAAGAGAAATATTTTTCCAGAACTTAATATTGCCGGTATTCACGGCAAAATGTCGGCCAATGAAAAAGAACAAGTTATGGATGAATTTTCACTTGGTAAAATAGATATCTTGGTAGCCACCTCGGTAATTGAAGTGGGTGTTAATGTGCCAAACTCCACTATGATAATAATTGAGGGAGCAGAAAGGTTTGGCTTAGCTCAACTTCACCAACTTCGCGGTCGAGTCATTCGTGGTAATTATCAAGCTTATTGTTACGTCTTTACCGAGGGTAAATCAGCCAAGACTGTTCAACGTCTGAAGGCGTTCAAAAATGCCAAGAATGGTTTCGAATTAGCTGAATACGACTTACAATTACGTGGAGCTGGAGAACTTGGTGGTGGTAAACAATGGGGTGTTTCCGATGTGGGAATGGAAGCTTTAAAAAATATTAAGATGGTGGAGGCTGCTAGAAATGAAGCTTTGAGATTAATTACTGAAGACGAAAATTTAGAAAAGTATCCTTTAACCAAAGAAGCTTTGATTCAAAGAAAAAATAAGGAGGTTCATTTTGAATAAAGATATCTAAATAATATAAAAACACCACAATTTAATTGTGGTGTTTTTTATTAACTACTTTACAAACTGTATTATTCTATCCTTGTACTTATTATAAAGGAAACCAGATATCAACAAGATAATTCCCAATGACAAGTAAGACAAGATTTTATAAACAGTTTCTAGTCCGGCAGTATCTACAAAGAAAACTTTAAAAATTACAATTCCAATTAAAGACAATCCAAAGATACGTGAAAAATGATTTCGTTTGTAAATACCGTAAATCATCACGAGTATTCCATACAAGGCCCAAACAATAGACAAAATAACGTTTTTAAACTGACTAAGTTTATCCATACTGTCAGCATCAGTAACACCAATACTTCTCGTCATTCCAGTCCAAACTTCTTCAGAAATACCAATCAACAGAAAAATATTACCAATAAAAGAAAAGACTGAGCCGACGGTTTTCTTTTCTTCCTGATCAACCTCAGTTCGAGATCTTAGGGTTTGAACAATTAGGAAACTAACAATAGCAACCACAACCAAAGACATGAAACGATAATTTAATATCAGATAATAATCCAGGTTTTCAAATAGATTTGTTATGTGGAACAAACAATATATAGCCGAAATCATAGTTGCGGCATAAGTAACAAATCTAATAACCTTAGACTTAAAGTAATAACCCACCATCAATAGAGCTAGACCAGCCAGTGACCAAACGACCGGTAAGAAAGCGATGGAATAGTCGTAAGCAGTTATTTCTTTGGAAATAGCCACTGTTAAAGCAAAGAAGGCGTAGGTCATCAAATAAGAACTTAGATCAGGTTTGTTTTCTACATTATTTTTACCATCAAGCACTCTAACAAACCCCGTTGTCAAAGCGCCCACGATCGCGGCAAAAAGTAAGACCCCAAAATACGGATTTAAAAAGGGTGTGGAAGAATTTTCTATGACACCATGCCCGACAACAAAGAAATATATGGCAGTTAATATTACCGTTGCAAAACCTAAGCCGGAAATCACAGTCGAACGAGCAAGAGCACCAAATGTAAATAATGCCCAAATTAACAATGACCAAAAAACAATTAACCAATAATTCACTAGAAAATCATGTATTTCAATAGTACCGAAAGTAAAAATCTGAATTGCTACTAAAACTGGAATCACTTTTATGAAATTGGCTTCGTCTTTAGAAATTTTATCTCTGTTAGCATAATATACCCAACCAATAAAAGCGGTTGCTACGGTAACTAAAAGGAAGGTCAAAAAACGTTCATTGAAAAAAGGTCTCACCAATTCAAGCTGAGAATAATTAACAGTATCTAATAAGAAAACTCTAAACAAAACGACGGCCTGAACTATTAAACCGATTACTCTCAAAGAATAAGAATTGAGTCTGGCACCGAAGAAAACCAAAACAGCCGCTTCTAAAGCCCAACCAATAGTCAGCACACTGTGACTTTCAATAACAATCGGTAAAGCCAAGGAAAAGATTATTGAACCAATGGCCAATAAAAACTCTCTAAACCTTTTTGAAGCCTCATCGTGTCGAACAACTAATAATATCAATATGAAATGAAGTGCCGCAAAAGCCAGAGCTAAATACCCCATCTGAGTATGGTAATAAGGATTTACGATAAAGTAGTAACCGACAAAAGTTAAGAGTGAATTAATACTTAGAAGGGTTAGATCATCTGCATTTTGTTCCGCCTTTCTAATAAAGTAATTAATAAATAATATGGCTGTAAAAATAGCAAAGAAGATTGTAAGGTAAGTTACCGCCACTCCTACGAGACTCTGATTTATAAATTGGGCAGTCCAAGAGAAGAATAAAATAGCTGTCGCAATAAAATTTATCAAAGTAAGAGGTCGCCATAGTTTAAACCATGCCACACCAAACGTACCTAATATAATAGCTATTATGTAAGTGAACAGTAAGTGTGGATTATTCTCACCATTCAATAAAAGCATTGGTGCCAGGTAAGCACCGATTTGAGAAAATATAGCCATCCACATTTGGTTCTGAACCACCGCCAAAGCCATTCCGACAATCGTTACAATAGTTAGACCAATTAATCCAACTGACATAGGAACCAAATGATAGAAACCATAGGCTGAATAGACTGAAAGGTAAACTAAACCAAGTCCAGTGCCAGACAAGATTTGTCCAAACTGAAAATATTTTCTACTTAACCAAACACCCAAACCAGTAACCAAGACACCAACAACAATACCAATCAACACCCGACCCATTTCCGTAATCAAATTATTATCAAAAGCATACTTTAAGAAATAACCAACACCAAAAGTAATGGCGATAGAACCAACAATCGTGAAGAATTTTGCTCCAAATTTAAATTCAAAACTCTGAGAGTCTTTAGCTTTGGGAATTTCAGGCTCTACTATATTACTATTCAAAGCCACGTTATTCTCAAAAAAGACATTTCCGTTAGAAACGGCTTCGCTACCTTCTGCCATATTAGTCTTGATCAGCACGGGCATCTCACCAGACATTTCAGCCGGGCGATTTAAAACATCCATATTCAGAGGAATAGAGGGTTGTTCTCCAACCAGCTGATCAGACTTAGAAACAAGCTGTTTTTCTAAACTAATAATCTTTCCGTTTAAAATGGAAAGTCTAATAAAAACAATTACAAAGACAATTATTGTTATAAATGCAAACATTAGCATATTATACACCAACACAGATATTTTGTATTTGGATTTGAATAATAGTAAATATTTGCTATATTTAACTCGTTGCGCGTATAGCTCAGTTGGTAGAGCCGTCGTCTTATACACGACTGGTCCCAGGTTCGAATCCTGGTACGCGCACAAAAATAAATAGCCCCAGTTGGGGCTATTTATTTTTGTGCGCGTAAGGAAGTGCCAAACGCACTTCCGTCCAGGATTCGAAGCCCGGAGCCAATGACTTTCACCAGAAAGTCATGCAAGGGCGTGCTCAGGCAAATTTTTGTGACGACAAAAATTTAGCCGAGGGAGAAATTACTGGTAGCCTACTTAAACTCCACACTAAAACTATACATTCCCATTCCGCAAGTTCCTTTTAGAACTTCTCCGGCTTTATGAGGAGCGATTTGAACATAAGTTTCTCCGGTGGTTGGCAGATTGTTTCTGTAATTTAGTTCTGGGATAGACAACGATGATGAACAGTCATAAGTACCTTGAGTCTTGAACTTTATAGTTAAGGGTATACCGGCTTTGGCGACCACGTTTCTAGGAGAATAGCCACCCCTAGCTAGGATTTCTATTTCTTGTGTACTTCCTGACAAAGTGGCTTCACTTTTATCTGAAACTGCTGGACCAGAGTTTTTACCGCTACCAACATAAAGCATTACCGCACCTCCAATTAACACGCCAGCGACTATAATTGAAATAAATATTTTATTCATTTTAAATTAAAAAATTAAAATAGGATTTATTAAACCCACCGCTGTTAAACTACTAATTAAATTAATCAGAGCAAAAAAAATAACCACAAGACCAATAGTCTTGAAGAAAATTCCTGACCAAGATGATTGTTTAATACTAAAGGAACTAAAACTTAACAGTGCTAATACTGGTAATGTTCCCAAGGCAAACACCAACATCGTCATTCCGCCGACCCAGAAACTTCCCGTCTTTAATGCATACACTTGCATAGACTGAGTAAAGCCACAGGGTAAGAAAAAAGTGGCCACACCAAGTAATAATGGTGTTAAAAAATGATTCATTTTCTTAAAAGTATTAACTTTAGCTGAAACAAAATTAGGTAAGGTTGGCTGCCATTTTTTAAGTGTAGGAAAAATATCAAGTAAATTTACTCCAAGAATTAACAACACTAAGGAAACCAATAGACCTAGGACAAAAGTACCAGTAATTCCTAACTGGAACATTGAACCGAGAATGCCGATTGTTCCACCAAGAAAGAAAAAGGCTAATAATCTACCGACATGAAAATACATTTGGGGTTTAAAGCGATCACCACCCTTAGCGAAACTACTAGAAACTGAAAGTACCAATCCCCCGACCACCGCCATACAAGTAGAAACTGAAGCCACTAAACCAACAACAAAAGCTGTACCGTAACCAGTATTAGCTGAAGAAATCAGATTTACCAATCCCATTTTTTGTAAGGCAATAAAAATTAGAACAAAGCCCAAGAAAAATGGTATTGCCCAATAAAAATCTTTCCAGTTAACTTTAGACTCTGGTTCAAATGATAGAGAATAGCCTGATCCTTTTATAGCAAGATCGAGTAACTTTAATACTTCTAAATCTGACTTAGTTCCATAATCTCCGTTGGCTTCTAAACAATTATTACTTAAATTAAAACTAACTGTTTTAGTGCCGGCAACGGACGCTATTTGATCTTCTAAAAGAATCTGACAAGACTTACAATGTGCTCCCCGGACGTAAAATTTATATTTTTTCATAATTGTTGTTATATTTTTTTAGTTTTAATTCTCAAAGAATTCGAAACTACAGAAACACTAGACATTGCCATTGCCAGGCCAGCAAACACTGGTGATAAAGTCCAACCAAATATTGGATAAAACAGACCAGCGGCAAGAGGAATGCCAACTACGTTAAATATAAAAGCCCAAAAAAGATTTTGTTTTATACCTCGCATTGTTATCTTTGATAACTTAATTGCTTGAACAATTTTCGAAACATCTCCACCAAGAAGGGTTATGCCTGCGGATTCTATTGCAACATCGTTACCTGTGCCCATAGCGATACCAGCGTCGGCTTGTACGAGGGCTGGAGCATCATTTATACCATCACCAACCATTGCAACAACCGCGCCACTGTCTTGTAATTCCTTTATCTTTCCAGCTTTTTCTTGTGGTATCACTTCTGCAATAACTGCATCTATACCTGCAAGTTTAGCTATGTAACTTGCCGCTAAGTGATTATCTCCAGTAAGCATTATAACTTTAATATTTCTTGCATGGAGCCTTGCAACAACTTCTTTTGATTCTTCTTTTAACTTATCTGAAAGTGCAATAAGGCCAATCTGTTTTCTATCAACCTCTATTATAACAACTGTTTTACCTTGTTCCTGAAGCCCTTTAATGTCGTCTGCACCTGAGGTATCTTTTAACGGTTTATGAATTGCTATATGTTTATTTTCAATCACTCCTTCCACTCCAATACCTTCAAGAGCTTTAAAGTTATTAACCCTTTCAAGAGATATTTTTTGCTCGTCAGCTTTAATAACGACAGCATCAGCGAGAGGATGCTCAGAAAGTTTTTCTACACTTGCACTAATACGAAGTATATCTGTCTCTGTCCATGCGGCATCGAGAGAAATAATATCGGTTACTCCTGGTTTCCCTTTAGTAATAGTCCCTGTCTTATCAAAAACAACAGTATCTACATGACTAAGTTTTTCTAATGCCTCAGCGTTGCGAATAAGTATTCCATGTTCTGCACCCTTTCCAACACCGACAATGATGGCTGTCGGAGTAGCAAGACCAAGTGCACAAGGACAAGCAATAACAAGCACTCCAACAAAAGATAGGATGGCGTAAGAAATGGCTACAGAAAAACCGAGAACCAGGGTACCGACAGTAAGCCAAAGAACAAGAGCTAGCACCGCTATACCTAGAACAATTGGTACAAAGACACTTGAAATCTTGTCCGCCAAAGCTTGTATTGGGGCTTTAGAGCCCTGAGCATCTTCAACCATTTTGATGATTTGTGCGAGCACGGTATCAGATCCAATTTTTGTCGCTTTGAATTTAAAATTACCTTGTTTATTGATTGTTGCACCAACAACAAAATCCTCAATCTTTTTATCAACAGGGATTGATTCGCCAGTAATCATTGACTCGTCAATAGATGAGTGCCCCTCAACAATGACTCCATCAACAGGAATTTTTGATCCGGGTTTTACGATAAGAATATCCCCGATTTTTACTTCACTAACAGGTACTTCTTCTTCGGTGCCGTTACGCCACAGTAAGGCAGTTTTTGCTTGAAGACCAAGAAGTTTTTCTATTGCTTCACCAGTACGGAGTTTTGAACGCGCTTCGAGATACTTTCCTAAAATAACAAAACCAATCACTACGATAGTAACATCAAAATAAGTGGCCTCAGGAAGTTTTAAAGCTACTCTCATCAAAGGAAAGAGTGTAATACTTATACTATAGAGATATGCCACAAGTGTTCCGATACCAATAAGTGTATCCATATTGGCGACGCGGTACTTAAAAAATTTTACCACTCCTTGCAAAAAAGGTTGTCCAATCCAAAACAGTACCACACTCGCAAGCATCATAGAGATGGTATTGAATATAGACATTGATAACGGAAGATTTGGAATTGAAGTAAATAATTTTGCTCCAATATCCCACATCATAAGAACAAAAACGAGAAGAGTAATCGGTAGTACAAACTGTATTTTTGTTTTTATAGCAAGTAACTCCTTCATCTTTTGATCTTTTGATTCATTAATCCCGGTATGCATGCTGTGATCTTCCGTAGCATGAGAACTATTTCCATCAACAAAGGTGTATCCTAATTTTTCAATTTCATTATTCATTTGTTGTACAGAAACAATATTATCATCGAAAGAAACAGTCGCTTTTTCTGTCGCAAAGTTAACATTAACAGTGTCCACCCCACCTAATTTAGACACCTTATTTGTAATGACAGTTGCACAACTCGCACAATGCATTCCTTTAATTTTCAGTGTTTTATTGGTCATATAGGGATTTATTATTAAATATTATACCACTGCGTCCTCCAGTCTTTGAAGATCTTGAGGGTCGTATTTAGGAACGTATCGACTGTATCCGCATTGTTTAAGACCTCAGTTCTACTTGATTTAGTTTTAATTTCTTTTGTCATGAGCAATCCGGCTTCATGATGTGCAATAAGAGCATTAAGAAAACGAAGGTCAAATTTTTCGTCGTATGTCCCAAGATTGGAAACAACAGGATCATTCACTTGTCTAATGTCTCCATACCAATCCTTTTTCCATGAGTAAAGTTCAGCTATAGCCTTTGGTTCATCTCGCAAGATCATTGCAGATAAATCTAGCATTTCTTTTCTTTGTGCTTGAGTGCTAGCTTGCGTCACTAAAAGCATGGCACCCCTATGGTGAGCAATCATTGCATTAATACAGCGTAGATCAAGTGTACGATCAGGACGACCCAAATCCATAGTTGTTTTGTCGTACATACTTACTTGGTAATCAGAAGTACTTGCATACCCAGCCACCCAACCTAAAATACTCGTTACTATCATAAGAGAAATAGCTAATACAGTTGAGATTTTAGACATAATTTTTTATAGAAATTGATAATAAAACACTAAAAACCTATTACATGTTGTAGATCTTTAACAGTTCTTTGATCGATCCTTCTTTATCGGTCTTTAGTCTTTCAGCTAAACAAGATTCCAAATGGCCTTTTAATAATTCCTTTCTAGCACTATGCAATAATCCAATAACACTATCGATTTGTTGAATTACTTCTGGGCAATATCTCCCATCGTCTATCATCTCTGGAATTTTAGCGATACTACCGATAGACATTTTTATAACCTTACGAGCCTTAGTGTTTGGCTCCCCGCGTTTATGATCATTATGTTTTACCATATACCCTATAGTATAGGGTATGCACGTTTGGCTGTCAAACAAAAACCACTTCTGTTTCCAAAAGTGGTTTTATAATGCTATTCAGTGATAACCAGTTTCTCCTCTTCAATCCCTTTTTTCTTTTCGGGCAAAATACCATTGGCAATCAAAATCTTTTCATATTCTGCGCGTTCCAATGTTTCAACCTCCACCAGTTTTTTAGCTACGGCTTCAAAAGCAGGCTTGTAGTCTGCTAAAACTTTTTCTGCTCGATGTAAAGCTTCAGTCATTATTTTAGAAACTTCAGAATCAATATCAGCACTAACTTTTTCTGAATATTCGCCATCACCAACACCTCTACCAAACAAAGCTCGGCCACCACTTCCCTCGAGAGCAATCGGACCCATTTTTTCTGACATACCGTATTTAGTAACCATATCGCGAGCTAAAGCGGTGGAAACTTGTAAATCATTTGAAGGACCGGTCGTCAAATCTCCAATCACCATTTTCTCAGCCACATAACCACCAAGAGAAACGGCAATATCATCCAAAAATTCTTTTTTAGATTGCAATTTACGATCTTCAGTCGGCAACTTCAAAGTATAACCGGCAGCGCGACCACGAGAAATAATTGAGATCTTGTGAACCGGATCAGCGAAAGGTAAAACGGAAGCAACGATGGCATGACCAGATTCATGATAAGCCGTAAGTTCTTTCTCTTTCTTGGAAAGGATGTGACTTTTACGTTCAGGCCCTAGCATAACTTTTTCAATTGAACGAATCAAATCATATTGGGTAACTTTTTGACGATTCTCGCGAGCAGCCAAAATCGCTGCTTCATTCATAAGAGAGTACAAATCCGCACCAGAGAAACCTGGTGTGCGTTCTGCAATCACTTTCAAATTTACATCTTCACCCAAAGGTTTTTGACGAGCTTGAACTACTAAAATAGCCTCACGGTCAGCTCGATCAGGCAGATCAATAGTTACTCGACGATCAAAACGTCCCGGGCGCAACAAAGCAGGATCTAGAACATCTGGACGATTAGTCGCGGCCATCACAATAATTTTTTCAGTCGGATCAAAACCATCCATCTCCACCAAGATTTGATTGAGAGTTTGTTCACGTTCATCATTACCACCACCCATGCCAGCACCACGTGTGCGACCGACCGCATCAATTTCATCAATGAAGATAATCGCTGGACCATTCTCTTTGGCCATTTTAAACAAGTCACGCACACGAGAAGCACCAACACCAACAAACATTTCTACAAATTCAGAGCCAGAAATTGAGAAGAAAGCTACAC
>CAZOXG010000021.1:0-17063 GCA_964583845.1 uncultured Candidatus Saccharibacteria bacterium | reverse complement strand
GTTATACACATTGTTTAATACTAGTAAAAAGTGACAGAAGTGTGTACACATTACCAGGGGGACTTGCTATTTATTTAAAAATAGTGCATAATGAGGTGGAGTTTAATAAATTAATCGGCTAGTTTTGGTATTTTAGAATTAATTAATTTTATAATATTTGACAGTCAAAGAAAATAAAAATGGGAAATTTCAATAGAGGAGGTGACAGAGGTGGATTTGGAGGAAACCGCGGAGGCGGTTTTGGAGGAAGCCGTGGTGGCTTTGGTGGAGGTAAAAGTTTTGGCGATCGAGGAGGTGATCGCGGAGGCCGTAACGAGATGCATGACGCTATCTGTGCTGGATGCCAGAAGAGTTGTCAGGTACCTTTCCGTCCGAACGGAAAGAAACCAGTTTTCTGTACTGAATGTTTTGCAAACAACGGAGGTGCTTCAAAACCTAGTTTCAATAGTTTCCCTAAAAAGGACTTTGGAGACAGACAGGATTCACGTCCTGCAATGAGACCAGCTTTCAATAATGATAATGCCGGCGCAGGTAACAACGATACTAAGAAACAATTGGAAACAATCAATATCAAATTAGATAGATTGATTAAAGCAATTGAAGGTATGACAAAGACTTCTGCTCCTGAGACAAAAGAAGTAGTTAAGGAAGTTGTTAAAGAAGTTGTAAAGGTGATTCCAACTGTAAAGAAGGAAATGCCAGTTGCAAAAGCTAAGAAGGCTGATAAGATAGTTAAGAAAGTTATTAAAAGTAAAAAATAAATAACGTATGGCAAAAAGAGCGGCACAAGATATTAAAAATAAATCATCTCGTTCTCACAAGACTGTAAAACGTCTAGCTATCAAGAAAGCCCGTTTGGAAGCTTTGGCTACCAAAAGAGCTGGAAAGTATGGCAAGAAAGGGAGTAAATAATTTATTATTAAAACAGACCTGAACCATTGTTCGGGTCTGTTTTTTTAATTAAAAAATACCGTCAACGAAAGATTTGGCTGACGGTACTTTTGGGGTACATGAGTAACTTATAACATGTCGGGACGAACGGACATCAGGCTGGCCAATTTGTCGATTTCGGCGGCTATTTTCATCCATTCCGGATTCATTTCCGGTTCGGGGCCCATCAAAGCCTGACCCTTGCGGAGCAGTATGTCGATTTCGTCGTGAAGCCTGATGTCGTTAGCTTCCGTTGCGTCTGTGTCGCGCAACTGGCGTCGAAGAAGGCGCTTGACCAGTTTGGTACGATCAACACCGCTTTCCAGTTCTTGACCGTAAATCAGATAACGAAGCGCAAAGTTAAGTTCTTCGTCTCTCATTAAGTTGATTCTGGCGCCGGCTATGAGGCCATCGCCAATCAAAATTTCCACCTCTTCTTGTTCAAGGTTACGGGTTTCAAGACCGTTCATGCGGTCCCGAAGAATCCTTTCCAATTTCTTGAATTCCTTCAGGAAGTCTTTCGTGGCCATGGCTTTTTCCTTTCTTTTGCTTTTGTGTGGGGGAACAGATATAGATGATACACTACAATATTTTTTGTAAAATGTAAATAAAAACCGACAGACACACCCGAAGATGTGGTCACTGTCGGCTTTGTGAATCAACTTTTGTTTTGGGATCGATTTGCAGTGATCCTTTCTTTGCGCCGCTTTTCCTCAATAAAATTGTTTTCGTTAGGTAGAAGCCCACGACGTTGAAATTGAGCCATTTGAAGCATTAAAGTTAAGAGAGGAACACTGTGAATGTTGTAGTTGTTGTGCATCATCATTCTCAGACACTGTCTGGCTTCTCCGGGAGTCAAAACAACGCTGGAGAGGTGAGCCAAAATCTCTTCGGAGGATCGAAGTAAGACATCAAACTCATCTTTTGAAAAGTCACCTGTTTGCTCGTCTTTGTAGCGGCGGACAATCTTATCCAAAGCGCTCATCAGGATGTGATCTCTCCATGAGGACTTGTGTTTATTTATAAGTCCGTTGATTTGTCCTTCTGCTTGTCCAATCAGAATCAGATCAGATTCAGATAATTCTTTCACATTGCTCATTGTTCGACTCCTTGGTTTTTGTGCTAGTTCATAGATCCAAAATTGATATTATCAGAAAAAACTTTTAAGGCAAATTTTTTTATAAATAATATTTTAAAAATAATAACTAAAAAGTTTTATATTTACTACAGAATTAATTTACTTTATAAAGTTTATAAAATACCCTTATTTTATATAGGTATTTTGATATGTAGTTAGTGGTGAGTTGTGGATAACTATTTTGTAGTGTGGGAAGAAGTGCTATATAATATATAGCAAGTGGGACAAAGTGGTAATTCACAAAATCTCACAAAAAACTTTATGTTAATCGGCGAATATACACATACCATTGATGATAAAAAACGCGTTTCGTTGCCGGTGAAATTCCGCAAAGAAATGGGTAAAAAAGTTGTAGTCACTCCAGGACTCGATGGTTGTTTATTTGTGTTTACTTTATCTCAGTGGACCAAGATTTCTGAAAAACTTTCCCAATCATCAATGCTTCAGGCAGACAACCGTAGTTTCAATCGCTTCATGTTTGGTGGAGCTGTGGAAATTGCGGTGGACTCCATAGGACGTGTATTGTTGCCAGATTTTTTGGTTGATCGTGCTTCACTTAAAACTAGTGTGGCGATTATTGGTGTACAAGATCGCGTTGAAATCTGGAATGACAGTGCTTGGTCTGAATATAAAAAGGTGGTAGAAAAGCAAGCTGATAGTTTGGCGGAAAAACTTGGTGGAGTAGGTATTTTGTAAAACATATATGAGTCAATCAAAAATTTCACAAATAAATAACGAGGAAGCCATGACCGGTGCCGAAATGGGGCATGTGACAGTCCTTTTGAGTGAGTCTATTGAAAATTTAAACCTTTACCCGGGGGCCATATTTTTTGATGGAACTTTGGGTGCTGCTGGTCATACTGAAAAAGTCTGCCGAAGTTTTGACGGTAAAGTAAAAGTAATTGCTACCGATCGTGACCGGGCTGCTTTAGATCGTGCAGAAAAACGCTTGAAAAGTATTAACTGTGATTTTACTCCAGTGCTTTCTGATTTTCGTCAGATAAAGAAAGTCCTGATGGGTCTAAATATTTCAGAAATTGACGGAGTTTTATTGGATCTTGGACTTAGTTCAAATCAGTTAGATTCTTCAGGCCGTGGTTTTACTTTTAGACAGAACGAGCCTTTGTTGATGACCTTTACGGATAACTCAGACCACCCATCTTTGACCGCCGAAGAAGTTGTTAATGATTGGAGTGAGGATACCTTGGCTGATATTATTTATGGTTTTTCTGATGAAAGATATGGCAAAAGAATCGCTCGGGCAATTGTTATGGCTCGTGAACATAAAACCATTAAAACTACTGATGATTTGTTGTTTATAATTAAAAGTGCGGTCCCTGTAGCTTATCAAAGAGGAAAAACCCACTATGCTACCAAGACTTTTCAAGCAATCCGTATGGCAGTAAATGATGAATTAGGTGCATTGCGGCAAGGGCTTGAGGATGGATTTGAAGCTTTAAAAATTGGTGGACGTATTGCTGTAATATCTTTTCATAGTGTTGAAGATCGTCTTGTGAAGAATTACTTTAGAGATTTAAAAACTGCTGGTATGGCTGTCTTGATCAATAAGAAACCTATCATACCAACACGGCAAGAAATTATAAACAATCCTCGCTCTCGGAGTGCTAAGTTAAGAATAATCGAGAAGGTTAGAAGAAAATAATAATAATTTACAAATATATGACAAATACAATTAAGAAGAATATTGAACTTTTAAACGAAAAAAATATTACCGTTTTTTGGTCAACTGTTTCAGTACTGTCAATTCTAACAGTGGCATATTTTGTTTTGGTATTTAGTGTTTTTTCTATCGGTATTGCGCGAGAAGAGATCAATAACAAGACCGAGGCTATGAGTACGGAAATTGAACAAATGGAATTTACATATATTTCAGCTCAAAATGCTATCACTCCAGACTCAGCTCAAAACAAGGGTTTCTTGGCCGTTAAAGATGTACAATATCTTTCTCGAGTTCCTCAGATAACAAGTCTGACCTTAAGATAAATATATGTTGCCGGTTTCTCGTATTAGAATTATTTCAGTTGTCGTTGCTATGGTAGCTGTCTGTTTTTTGGTACGTTTGTATATCTTACAAGTCATTCGCGGTGAAAATTATAGTGAAATTGCCGCTCAACAATACACGGGTGGTTCTTCTGTTTTATATGATCGTGGTTCAATATTTTTTCAACATAGTGATGGTTCTTTGTTATCGGCGGCAACTCTAAGAACTGGCTACACAATTGCAATTTCTCCCAAAAACATTAAGGATGCCAAGATGGTTTATGATGCAGTTTCTAAAATAATTTCTATTGACTCAGAAGACTTTTTTTTACGTGCGGGTAAAAAAGATGACCCTTATGAAGAAATTGCCTTGAAAGTCAGTGAAGAACATGGTACTGCTATAAAAAATCTTAAATTAACCGGTGTTCAAGCAATTAAAACTCGCTGGCGAGCCTATCCTGGCGAGACTTTAGCTAGTAGCGTTTTAGGGATGGTTGGACGAGATGGTGTGCCATTGGGTTACGGTTTGGAAAGTTTTTATAACAGCTCTTTATTTAGGGATAAGAAAAATACTTATTCAAATTTTTTCGTAGAAATATTTTCAACCTTTAATAAAGTCTTGAATGACAAGCAGGCACTGGAAGGTGATATTATTACTACCATCGAACCAGAAGTTGAACAGTTTTTGGAGCAACAGCTTCAAAAAATTCAGGATGAATACAAGTCAAAATCTTCCGGAGGTATAATTATTAATCCTCAAAATGGAGAAATTTATGCTATGGGCACTTTACCTTCATTTAATCCAAACGACTACAGTAAAAGCGAAATAACTAACTACAATAATTCGGCCGTGATGTCTCGTTTTGAAATGGGCTCAATCATTAAGCCGTTGACAATGGCAGCTGGAATCGATACTGGCGTTGTGACAGCCAAGACTACTTATAATGATACTGGCTCCAGAAAAGTGGACGGTTTTACTATCAGTAATTTTGATAAAAAAGCTCGAGGTATTATCACTATGCAAGATGTCTTAAATAATTCACTTAACCTTGGTGTGTCGTTCGTGGTTGAAAAGCTAGGTATTAACAAATTTTCTGAATATTTTAGGAACTATGCATTAGGTGAAAAAACCGGTATAGATATTCCCGGTGAAATTACTGGTGACATTGCAAATTTAAAAAGTAATCGTAATATTGAACATTTTACCGCTTCTTTTGGACAGGGTATTGCTCTTACGCCAATCGAAACCGCGCGAGCTTTGTGTGTTTTGGGTAATGGCGGATATTTGATTCAACCTCACATAGTTAAACAAATAAAGTACGATATTGGAACTACTAAAAATAATGATTTTAACAAAGGTAAACAAGTTATTAAAACTGAAACATCTGAAGAAATTTCTAGAATGTTAGTTACTGTAGTCGATACGTCCTTAAAAGGGGGTATTTACAAAAATCCACGATATAGCGTTTGCGCCAAAACTGGTACGGCCCAGATTGCCAAACCGGGCGGTGGGGGTTATTATGAGGATAAGTATCTGCATTCGTTTTTTGGATATTTTCCGGCGTTTGAACCAAAGTATTTAGTTTTACTCTATACTATTGAACCGCAGGGAGTCCAATATGCCACAGATACCTTAACCAAGCCTTATATGAATATCCAGAACTTTTTAATTAAATATTATCAGGTTCCACCAGATAGATAAAACAATGATAAAAAATACTTTTATAATTATAGTTGGTCTAATATTTTGTATAGTAGCCGTAAATTTTTTTATTAAAACTTTTACTGGTCCTGATTCACTATTTAGTAATGTTTTTAATACCGTTGAAACTACCAAAAACAAACCCAACGACTATTCAATTAGAGTGCAAACGCCAAGTGGTTTGCACCTTATTGGACCAAATATTGATGCTAATATGCCGTCCTCGAACCAAACGGTTTGTGCTCAGGATGCCTATCAGTGTCCTGATGGAACTTGGGTAGGTAGAACGGGTGTTAAGTGTGTATTCTATTGTCAGGGTTTACCGGTTGTTAATCGTTAGTTTTAAATAATATGAAATCAATTTTTAAACCAGTAATTGCAACATTATTACGTTGGGAAGCAAAAGCTATACTTAAAAAATACAATCCCAAAATTGTCGCTGTTACCGGTAGTGTTGGTAAAACTTCTACCAAGGATGCAATATTTTCAGTTTTATCGAAAGAATATCCTGTTCGCCGAAGTGAAAAAAGTTTTAATAGCGATATTGGTATTCCTCTGACAATCTTAGGTTGCCAAAATGCCTGGAGTAATCCTATTTCTTGGCTGAAAAATCTAATTCAAGGTTTTGAGATGATTATCTCTACCAGACCATATCCCGAATGGTTGGTTCTCGAGGTTGGAGCTGATAGACCAGGTGATATTAAATCTATTTCAGAATGGTTAAAACCTGATGTAACGGTTTTGACTAAGTTTGCTAAAACTCCAGTTCATATAGAATTTTTTAATAACCGCGAGGAAGTTATTAAAGAAAAAGGTTATATGGTGGATGTTCTTAAGCATGACGGTTTTTTGGTACTAAATGCAGATGATACCGACGCCTATTCTTTTAAGGGTAAAGATAATCACAAGACTATGACTTACGGTATTAATAGCGAGGTTGATGTTCATGGTTCGTATGCAGAACTGTATTATGAAAACAATCATTTAGCGGGAATGCAATTTAAGGTTGAATATGCGGGTAGTACTGTGCCATTCACCGTTAAAGATACGGTTGGTCAACAGATAGTTTATGCGGCTTTGGCAGCTATAACTGTTGGTCTGTCTCAAAATATTAATTTGATTAAGATTTCTGAAGGTATTTCGAGTTTAGTCTCTCCTCTAGGGAGAATGAAATTAATTTCTGGAGTCAAAGGAACAATGATAATTGATGATACATACAATTCCTCACCTGTGGCCGTACATTCTGCTCTGGACGCTTTATCAGAAGTTAAAACTGTTGGACGACGAATTGCTGTTTTGGGAGATATGATGGAGCTCGGTAAACATTCAGTAGAAGAACATAAGGATGTGGGAGAAGCAGCAGCTAAATCAGCCGATATGTTAGTCACAGTTGGTATTCGTTCCCGCCAAACGGCTGAGAGTGCTATGGATAATGGTTTATCGGAGAAAAATATTTTTCAATTTGAAAATTCAGTTGAGGCCGGTGACTTTTTACAAAATATTATCAAGAACGGTGATGTAATTTTAATTAAAGGCTCTCAGTCAGTACGAATGGAGCGTTGCGTTGAGGAACTAATGCTGGAGCCTGATAAAGCCAAAGAGTTGCTTGTTAGACAAGAAGAGGAATGGAAGAAGAGATAAAATAGACAAGGGCGATACTTTTCACAAGCATCGCCCTTTTCAGATGCAGGAAACACATAAGAATCTGTAATCAGAGGAGTGTGGAAAGGCGGTTATTTGACTACTAATATAATGTACTGGCTATATTTTAATTTCTTTACTGGTATAATTATATTAGTTATTAGTTCAAGAAAATATATGGAACAAATTGATAATCTTAAGAAGAGTAAGGCTACAAATAATAGAAATAATTTTTTGTATATTTGGTTAGGTGTGGTTGTTGTTTTACTGGCTATTGGAATAATGTATTTAAACTCAAATTTAAATATATACACCGGAAATATTTCAAAACCAGCGAATGTAATAGCCGAAAACAGTACTTCAGGTTATAAGAAAATTGCGTATATCGGTTTTCAAAAAATCGGTCAGCCGTTTTGGACATCTATGGGCAAGTATTTGGAATCCGCCGCCTCTGTCAGAAAGATATTTTATGCTGATTTAACTTCTGATATACTTTCTCCACAAAAACAAATTGAATCATTAAAACTAGCTATCGATCAACATGTCGATGGAATCATTTTAGGTCCAACGTTACCTTCTGAATTGACTACGGTTTTAGACTCGGTATATAAAGCAAAAATCCCTGTAGTGGTAATTGATACCGAGGTTAAAAGTCCTGCTGTGGTAAGTTTTATTGCAACCAACAATCTAGAGAGCGCGCGTTTGGCCGGAGATTATATAGTTTCAAATAATAAAACCAAGGGTACGGTTTTAATCTTGTGTGGTGAAAAGAATCATCCAAATAGTATCGCTAGAGAACAAGGCGTTAGAGAAAAAACCGAAAAGGCAGGATTTAAGACGATTGCTCGATATACTGATTGGCAAATTGAAAAAGCTTATTCTTTCACTAGAGAGGAGTTGGCAAAGCCTAATAATAATATTAAGACAATTTTTAGCTGCTTTGATCCAGGAATAATTAGTGCAGAAAAGGCTGTAGAGGAAGCTGGTATGGAAGGGAAGATAGTGTTGGTTGGTTTTGATGGTTTACAAGAAACATATAAACTAATTCAATCGGGAAAAATTACTGCGACCGTGGCTCAACCTATAAAACAGATGGCACGTGAAAGTATAGAAAAAATACTGAGTTATATTAACGGTAATAAAATTGAGACAGAAAATCTTATCCCTGGAATTATAGTAACAAAAAATAATTTAGGATATTTTTTAGACTAATATGATATATAAAATGTTATTTTCGACATTAAGAAATAAAATTATAATATTAAGTTTTTTCCTTATATTTTTTCTGCAAATTTCCTCTGGAATTGTTCAATATTATCAGACAAAGCAGACTCTTTTTGGTGGAATGGCCGACAGAGCTTCAAACTCTTCACTGGAGTTTATTAACAGTTTGAACAAAAGATTGTCAGGACTTACTACCGACGAACAAAAAGGTGGCTTCGTAGAAGTTTTTGTTGGTCTTGAAGGTAAAACGATGTTAAATCAAATACTGAACAATGTAACAGATCTAGATAGAATTGATTTTTTCAACAAAGATGGACGTATTTTAATTAGTGAAGATCGTAAAGGCACTAATGGAAATATGCCAGTTGTTACTGATCAGAGTATAAAAAATTTATTATTAAACAATAAAAATTCTACCTTTGAAAACGATGATCAATTTATAATTTCAATTCCAGTTATATACAAAAATAATTTAGTCGGATATTTAGTTTTTTACTATTCAAATCAGGAGTTTGGAAATAGAGAGAGCGCCTTGGTTTATAATACGATTATATTTTTGATTATATTTTTGATAATTAGTGTTTTAGTCTCATTGTATCTGTCTAAAAAGATAACTGGACCAATTACTGAATTGAAAGATGTGGCCGAGAGGTTTGGTCAGGGTGAATTAAACCAGAGAATTAAGGTTGATTCCGGTGATGAATTGGGTGAGTTAGGGAAAAGCTTTAATATAATGGCCGACAATTTATCTCGTTTGGAATCTCAACTTATTGCTAAAAATATTGATTTACAGACCAATGTCGACGACCTGACGGAAGCTCGGAAGAAAATTGCCAATGAGGTGGTAATAATTGAAAAAGAAAAGGAGAAGACTGTTATTGAAAGAGATAAAATCAACGCCATTCTGCATAGTATTGGTGACGGTGTTTTTGTTGTAGATAGTGACTTAAAAGTTATTTTAGTTAATGGAGTAACCACAAAAATATCCGGTTATAAAACAGAAGAAATATTGGGTACAAAATTTAATGATAAATTAAAATTTGTTTTAGAAGAAACTGGAAAGCTAAATGACGTTTTTATTAAAAGGGCAATGGAGACAAAGACGATTCAAGAGATGTCTAATCACACTTTGTTAATAGATAAAAATGGTAACAAAATACCAGTCGCTGATAGCGCGGCTCCTTTATTAGATAAAAATAACAATGTAATTGGTTGTGCAATTGTTTTCCGGGATGTTACTAAGGAACGAGGTATAGACAAGGCAAAAACGGAATTTATTTCTATAGCTTCTCATCAGCTTAGAACCCCCCTCACGATAATCAATTGGCATGTAGAAGCTATACTTTCCGAAAAAACCAGTAATCTCAGCTCTGTTCAATTAAGATATTTAAATGAAGTTTATGTTGCTAGTAAACGTATGGCCCGTCTAGTTAATGGTCTTCTCAGTATTGCCCATATTGAATCTGGAGGATTAAAAATACAACTAGTGAACGTGTATCTAGACAGCCTTATTAATGAAATATTGTACAAATTGGAAACTTTTTCTAAAGACCATAATTGTACTATTATTTTCAATAAGCCACTTAAACGTTTGCCTCAGATCGCCATAGATAAAGACCTTATTACTGAAGTTATCCAAAATATTATTACCAATGCTGTTAGATATTCTCATGGAAAAAAGTGCGTGGTTGATGTTAGTCTAAAAGAACAGGGATCAGAATATGTAATTAGCGTGACTGATCAGGGTATCGGAATTCCAGCTGAATCTCAGGGTAGAATATTTCAAAGATTTTTTAGAGCTGATAACGCGCGGAGTAAAGAACCAGAAGGATCTGGTATGGGTTTGTATATTGCCAAGATGATTGTAGAGGCTTCTCATGGCAAACTTACTTTTGAATCCCCGATTGGTTACAAGGAGGTGAAGGGGAATAAAATTGGTTATGGCACAGTTTTCCATTTAAACTTACCAATCTCAAGCGCAGAGTCTAAAAAGTAATTGCACTTGTTTAATAAAATTTAATTGATAAGATTAATATATGACCGATACACAAACTAATAAGAAAGTCTTGATAATTGAAGACGAAGCACCATTGAGGGGTGTCCTAAGCGACAAGCTTACAGAGGCGGGTTTTAATGTTTTAGTAGCTGGTAATGGTAAAGAAGGTTTAGAAGTTGCTTTGCGGGAAAAACCCGCACTCATTCTATTGGATATAATTATGCCAATTATGGATGGTATGCCGATGTTAAAACAGTTAAGAGAAACGGCAGACGGTAAAGATGTAAAAGTGATTTTCTTAACTAATTTAAGTGATATTAAGAGTTTGGCGGATGCGATGGAACAAGGTTCCTATGTCTATTTGGTAAAGGCTGATTGGACTATTGAGGCTATTATTGAGAAGGTTAAAGATTTATTGAGATTTTAATGTAAAAAACCGCTCGCGCGGTTTTTTGTTCGTAAAAAGTTACCAGTAATAAAAATAGAATATGTCTAATATTTGTGATCATAAAAGTGTGGGAATGTTTGTTTGGAAAGAAGGGAAATTACTACTAATAGAGCGGGCAAAGTTTCCCTTTGGTTTTGCTGTGCCAGCAGGACATATTGATGGCGATAGTACTTTTGAGGAGTCGGCGGTAAGAGAGCTTAAGGAAGAAGTTGGTCTGGAAGCTGTAAGTCTAGAACTTATATTAGAAGAACGTAAAGAAAATAAATGTCGCCGTGAGGATGGAACTTGGCATTATTGGAAAGTATATCAGGTTGAAGTTTCTGGTGATCTTAAAAGAAGTGAAGATGAAACTAAAAGAGCTGTCTGGTACACATTAGAGGAAATAAAAGGCTTGGCAAACAAAACGGAAAAATATTTAAATAAAGAGATTGCTGACGAAGACTGGAATGATGATCCGGGACTGGAAACAGTAATGTACGAATTTTTGAAAGAGTTAAAGATAATATAATAAAATCATGAAAATAACTATTTGTGGCAGTATTGGCTTTTATAAAGAAATGGAGTTGGCTAAGAATATCCTTGTTAAACTAGGTCATGAGGTAAAGATACCGGAATTAGAGTTTGAAATTTCTAAGGAAATTACAGGCGATAAAAAAGTGTATTTTGACGAATATGTAAGAGAACATGGCGGAATGAACTCTTTTCCAATTGATCACAAGGTGTGGAACGTTAAGGGTGGTGCCATGAAAATGCATTTTGATAAAATAGACTGGGCGGATGCTGTTTTGATTGTTAATAATGAAAAGAGAGGAATTCAGGGTTATGTTGGTGGTAATACCCTGATAGAGATCGGTGTTGCTTTTTTCCTAGGTAAGATTGTATATATTCTTAACCCTGTTTCTGATGAGCTTTTATATAGATCAGAAATTTTGGCAACTAAACCGATATTTATTGACGGTGATTTAAATAAAATCTAATATGAAGGAAGTTACTTCAAGTAAGAAAAAAGATATTGTAATTTGCTCCAGTGCCGCTTTTTACAAGCAAGTTTTGGAAGTGGAAAAAGAACTCAAGAAAATGGGTTTTAAGGTTACTATTCCCTTAACAGCTGGAAAGATGAAAAGAAGTGGCGACTTTAGAGTGGAAACTTATAAGACTTGGTACAAGAATCCGAACGACTACAAGAAAAAAACTTTTTTAACTAAACATCACTTTAACAAAATCACAAAAGGAGATATTGTTTTAGTGTTAAATTATGAAAAAAATGGTGTGCTTGGTTATATTGGCGGAGCGGTTTTAGCTGAGATGGCCCTGGCCTTACATTTCGGTAAGAAAATTTATGTTTTAAATCCATTACCTAAATCAGTTACTTACCTTGAGGAATTAGAAGCTATGCTACCTGTGATTTTGGAGGGAAATCTAAAAAAAATTTCTAAATAGTTAATCCCAGTAAAATGTTATTGCGGTGGTGTTTTTACGTTGACTTCGTTGACTTAAGGCTATAAATTCAGTAAAGTATGAAACAGATTATTATCTAGGCAGTGCCTAGTTTTCTTGTTCGTTACAAACGACTCTAAAGAGTCAAAAACAGAGAGAAGGAGAAAGAGAAAATGAGTGGAAAAACAGCGTTTCGAAAAATCGTGGAAAATCATCTTGTGAGGACTTTGCCGGACGGCCGGATGGTTCTCAAACTGGATTGGGTCTGGGGACATGAAATTACGACCCCAAACGCCATCCTCGATGCACGGATTCGTGGTTGTGATGTCGTCTTCAATCCGAACAAGGTGAAGACAATGATTGATCACGTGAATCCGGCCAAGGATACGGCTTCGGCCATCCAAGGTCAAATGGTTCGCGAGTGGAGCAAAGAGCACTGCATTGAGTTTCTCGATGTTGGTCGCAACGGTGTTTGTCATGCCATTATTCCTGAAAAGGGCTGGATTCGTCCGGGCCATATCGGAATCATGGGTGACAGCCATACCTGCACTCACGGCGCATTTTGCGCAGTGACGGCAGGTGTAGGGACGACGGAAGTGGAGATCGGTATTATCACCGGCCTCTGGGTTTGTCCACCTCAAAAAGTTATTCGCGTAAATTTTGTCGGTAAACTGCCAGCAAATGTCTATGCGAAAGATTTGATCCTGACGCTGATCCACAAGATTGGCGTGAAGGGTGCTACCAATGCGGTATTGGAGTTCGGCGGTCCTGTCATCGGTGAGATGAGTATGGAGAGTCGGATGACCATGACCAACATGGCAGTTGAATCTGGCGCAACTTCCGGGATGGTGATGGTGGATCAAACCACCATGGATTATCTCGGGTCGAAATACAAGTACTACATCGACAAGTGCCTGACCTCAGACGGCAGGTATGATGTGGGTGGTGCGTATTTCAACAGCGATCCGGACGCAGTCTATGACCAAACAGTCGTGATTGACGTTTCGGATTTGGTTCCGGTTATCACCAACAACTACACGCCTGGCGATGTGGTCAAGGTATCGGAACTGGGCGGGAAAAAGGTCAATCAGGTTTACATTGGTTCCTGTACCAACGGGCGCCTCGAGGACCTGCGGATTGCGGCGAATGTCATGGTGGGAAAACGCATAGCGGACGATGTTCGTTGTGTGATTGTTCCGGCCACTCAGCACATTTATGGGTTGGCGCTCGAAGAGGGTCTGATCAAAGTTTTCTTGGAAGCGGGATGCTTTGTGAGCGGTCCGACTTGTGGTGCTTGTCTCGGTATGAGCTGTGGCGTGATTGCTCCGGGTGAAGTTTGCGTTTCGACGACGAACCGAAATTTCCCGGGTCGCATGGGCAAGGGTGGTATGGTGCATTTGGCGTCGCCGGCAACGGCGGCTCTGACTGCGATAAGTGGTGTGATTTCAGAACCGAGCATTGGTCTTGGTAAAGAGATTGCCCTCAAACTTAACCTCAGCCCGATTCAGTGTCTCAGTTCGTTTACCGACTGGAAGGATGGGTCTTTGCAAGCGCCGGATTATAACAAACTGCTTTCGCACTTTGGTGTGGGGCAGGTGAAGAACTTTTCTGGCCAGGTGTTCTATTTGCCCGAGTGCAATGTGGACACCGATCAAATCATTCCGGCCAAGTATTTGACCGAAACACAGAAGGAGGAATTCGGCAAACACTGTCTGGAAGACGCTCCGATTTCACCGGAAGACCGCCCTGCGATTTACAAGTCGCAGATTTTGGTGGCCGGTGAAAATTTTGGCTGTGGTTCGTCGCGTGAACATGCGCCCTGGGCGCTTGAAGGTGCTGGTATTCGGTGCGTCATTGCTCCGAGTTTTGCCCGCATTTTTGAAAACAATATGTTTGCGAACGGATTATTGCCAATCACTCTTCCGAAAAACATCGTCGACCATCTCTTTATGGAGAAACCAGTGTCGATTGAAGTTGATTGGGAGAATGGTGTTGTGAAATGGAATGGTCAAGTGGCGGAGTTTAAACTCTCCGACTACCAGAAAGACCTCATTCGCAACGGCGGAAGTGTTGGTGTGATGGTGAAGATGGCGGCAGAACTGCAAGATGCAGGTTCGCTGTAAATAGGTTTCCGCGGGTCGGGACAATAACCGACCCGCGGACCAAAACTCAAAAAAACGGAGGATTCTCACATGATGAAGAAAATGAAAACGGTGACAGTCGCTTTGGTGCTTGGAGATGGCTCCGGACCGGAGATGATGGCGGTTGCTTGTGCAATCGCAAAAGCGGCGGCAAAAAAGGACGGCCTTGATATCGTATTCAAGAAGACTCCGATGGGGTGGAATGCGTACGAAAAGTATGGTGACACTCTGCCGGCGAATTCGCTGAAGACGGCGTTGGAGATCGGGACCGTTTTCTTTGGTGGTGTGGGTGATCCCAAATGGGACAACACTATCGGCAAGGAAAAGCCCGAGATGAAACCCGAAGCGCGTTGCCTTTTGGCTTTGCGCAAAAAAATGGGTCTCTTGCTCAATTTTCGCCCGATGATCTACTACAAGGAGTTGGCGCATTTGGCCAATGTCCGACCGGAAACGATTCCCGACGAGGGGGTTCAACAGATCTGGATCCGTTACTTGCTGGAGGACAGTTACTTCGGCAGTCAGGATTTGGAGCCTGTGGTTGCGAACTGGGTCAAGCATTACATCCTGATGAAACCCAAGAAAGATGTGGATGGGAAGGAGTCGATGATTTCTGATTTGGCGTATTACAACCGGGGAACCGTCGAGAAATATTTCCGGGCGGCGTTCACTTACGCGCGAAATGCGGGCTTGCCCCTCATTTCCGTGGACAAGGCGAACGTGATGGCGCGGTATGAATTCTGGCGGAAGATCGTCACGAAAATCGGGAAGGAAGAATTTCCCGATGTTCCACTCACGCACCAGTTGGTTGATTCGGCCAACGCACTGCTCTTTACCCCGGCGAAGCTCCACGGAGTTATCGCTTGCGGTAACGAACATGGCGACATTCTTTCGGATGGCGCCGCCGCGGCTCTCGGCAGTATGGGGATGATGTGCAGTTCTGCGATCAATCCCGATACGAATGCGGCAATGTTTGAAAGCGGGGCTGGAACGGCTCCGACCTTGGCTGGTCAGGACAAGGCCAATCCTATCGGGCGCATTCTCACTGCTGCCATGATGCTTCGGCACCTTGGTGCAGTCAATGGCGCAAAAGCCATTGAGGATACCGTTCGTTTGGTTCTGACCTCTGGATATCGTACTGGCGACATGTTGGCTGGTGACAACAAAACCAATCCCAATATGGTGCTCGGCACCAAAGCAATGGGGAAGTTGATTCTCCAGTCTCTCTGAAAATTTGTGCAATAACGCACGACAAGTGCTATCTCGGACTCCGAGGTAGCACTTTTTATTTTGACTAGCGAGGAGCGAGTGAAAGAGTAATCTCTTTCACATCGTCCGAGTCGAAGTCAAACTACAAGGTATTAATATCTCGCAGCTTGCTGCGACAAAGGTGAGTCTTCGAATCATCTTGAGTCTAGAGCTTGCTCTGGGGTTTAATACCTTTTATTTAAAACATATTGAAAATATGATAAGCTAACAAATATGTTTAATGTTAATAAAATAGCATTTGGAATATCAGAAAAGAAAGATGGGGCGATGAATCTAAGATTGCCTATTTTAGACGAACGATGTGCACAAAATAGAAAAGACTATTTTAGTTTGAATAATATAAGTACTGATAATATTGTTTTATCAGGTTTGGTGCACGGAACCAAAGTGTTAGTAGTAGATGAAAAAGATATGGGTAAAGTTATGTTGGAAACCGATGGTTTGATTACTAATAAAAAAAACATATTTTTGACTGTTACAAACGCTGATTGTATTCCGATATACTTTTTCGACGAGACTAAAGAAGTGGTCGGTATATCCCATGCTGGCTGGCGTGGGGTAGTAAAGAATATTTCGAAAGCTTTAGTCGAGAAGATGGTTTCGAATTTTGGAACAAAACCTTCCGATATTTCTGCTTATGTTGGACCGCATTTGCAAAAGTGTCATTTTGAGGTCAAAGAAGATGTATTGTCTCAGTTTAATGAAAAGTTTGTAATTAGAAACTCTGGCATAACGACAGTTGATTTATTATCGATGATTAAGGAACAACTGTTAGAAACTGGTATAACTTCTCAAAATATAACCTCAAGTAATGAGTGTACATATTGTGAAAAAGAAAAATATTTTTCATATCGTAGAGATAGGCCTGAGCCGGTTGAATCAATGATTGCCTGGATAGGGATGAAATAATATATTACATTAATCAGCTTTACTAAATCACAGAATTTGGTATTCTTATGTTGCTTATAAAATATGGCCCTATCACCAGCCTGCGCTGACAGGTCTAACGTTAGGATAGGGCCGTCGAAAAGACTATAAGGATGAAAGTTGAGGTGAGATTAGGTTTGTAAAATTGATAATATATTGGCCCTATCGTCTAACGGTTAGGACAGAGCCTTCTCAAGGCTTAAATCGGGGTT
>CAZOXG010000020.1:0-17580 GCA_964583845.1 uncultured Candidatus Saccharibacteria bacterium | reverse complement strand
TCTTCTAAAAATCGATAGAAGCGACCTTCGCATGAGACTAAGAAAACTTAAATCCAGCGAGAAACATCTTCGACAAAGACAATTATAGCACACATAGTAGTAAAATACCAGATAAGGATAGTGTAAGTATAAAGTATGAGACTAAGGAAGTAATATAACCTGATTATTAGCCGTATTGTAGAAAAGATTAATAATTATATATATTATATAAGCACCTTTTCTCGTTCAATTTCCCAGGCCAATATAGGTAAATCCAAGTCTTCACTAAGCTTTTCAGCTATACCTCTCATGTAGGAACCGGTAGAGCAATGAACTCTAATTTCAATTATTGGAAGGGGGGTATTTTGATTTTGTTCGAGCCATTCCTGCCAAAGCTTTAAAGTTTCTTTTTGTCTAAAATCACCTGACACTTTATTAATTACACCAACAACCTCTTGGTATATTTCTGTTGATTTCTTTTCTGACCAATTAATAATTTCCAATTTATTGATTTCAACCTCCCTACTCGGTCTCTCTATTTCAGATTGACGACCAGACTTAAACCAATCAAACAAACTTTTTCCCTGCACTGTCCGAGATGAAAACCAAGGATATTTTTGTAACCATTTTCCAACCAAGTTCTTTAACTTGTTTTCAATAATTTCTTTTATATCTTTTATATTTACCACTGAACTTTTCACAATTAAACCCAGACAATCAAATGTGTCAGTTTGCACACCAAGTAATAATTTTACTTTATATACTTTATCTAAACCTAAATATTCTTCTCGCTTTTTACACTCCTCGCCAATCAAGACCAAAAGCTCGCCATGGGCCAAAGGATCTAAACGACCCACATAAGTCATTTTTTCTTTCGCTAATCCAGGGTGTAATAGTCGATAACGAGATAAAGACTCCAAAGGTGTCTCACCTCGGTCTTTCTGGATTATTATGGCACCATCTTTCACCTGTCTTTCAATACCTTGTTTTAGGGTCATATTTCGGTTAATATTTACCTTGATAGTATATAGTATAAGTATTTAGTATAAAGGGTAGGAATTAATACCTAAACAAATTTCCTATTTCCTCCACTAACTAGTGGGATTAAGGAAATATCGTAATATGTTTGAAATTTAGTATAAAACAAATAAATGAATAATCCAAAAATCAAAATCTCAACTGAATCATATAAGGGGGTTAGAGACTTCTTTCCGACTGACATGTTTGTTCAGAATCACATTTTTAATACTTGGAAAAAAACCGCCGAGAAGTATGGTTATTTGCAATATGATGCTTCTGTTTTAGAATCTTCGGATTTGTACAAAGCAAAGTCTGGCGAGGAAATAGTTAATGAACAAACTTACACTTTTACTGATCGTGGAGACCGTGAAGTAACTTTACGTCCCGAGATGACCCCTACCCTCGCTCGTATGATTGCCGCTAAACGTCGTGAACTACCAACACCTATCCGATGGTTTTCTATGCCAAATCTTTTTCGGTATGAAGCACCTCAACGTGGACGTCTCCGCGAACACTGGCAATTTAACGTCGATATTTTTGGTGTAAAAACTATTGATGCCGAAACCGAAGTTTTATCCTTGGCCTCAGATATGTTAAAGAGTTTTGGTTTAAAAGATTCCGATTTTGAAATCCGTATAAACAGTCGCAAGGTCATTGATTTTATTCTCAATGAAATGTATGCCTTGAATACTGAATCTGCTCACCGCGTTGCCAAACTGATTGACCGTAAGAACAAAATGTCAGCTGAACAGTTTGAACAAAATATTAACGAAATTATTCCTGAGGCTGGTAGTAGTTTTTTAACTTTACTTAACTCCAAGAATTTTGAAGAATTCGTTAGCCAGATATCCCGTGGTGAAGAAATTGACGGTGCAATCAAAGAAATTAAAGATTTGATGAATAATCTAGAAAAACTGGGCATAACCAATGTTATTTTTGATCAAACGATTATGCGTGGTTTTGATTATTATACTGGTATAGTTTTTGAAATTAACGACAAACACCCTGATAACCGTCGCGCCATCATGGGTGGTGGTCGCTATGACGACTTACTTTCCATCTTTGGTAGTGAAAAAATTCCGGCCGTAGGCATGGGGGTCGGCGACGTTGGTATTCGTAATATACTCGAAACCTATGGTCTCCTTCCAAAATATACTCCACCAACAAAACTGTATATTTGTTTAGCCGAGGAGTCTGCTAAAGGCTATGCTCAAGACCTAGCTCAAAAACTACGTTCAGCTGATATCTCCGTGGCTGTAGATTATTCTGGCAAAAAAGTTGGTGAGCAAATTAAATATGCCGACAAATCCTTAATGCCTTTTATTACGGTTTTAGGTGAAGAAGAAGTAAAAACTGGTAACTTAAAAATTAAAGAACTAGCCAACAGTACTGAGACTGTATTAACTGAAGACTCATTAATAAACTTCTTTAAAAATTTATAAAATAATGCGCAAAATAGTTTTCGATATAGAAACCCAACAAAGCTTTGAAGAAGCCGGTAGTTCTGAGGTTACCGCATTAGATATTTCAGTTCTCTGCTATTACGACTCTCTTGATGATAGTTATCACAGTCTAAAACATACTGAGCTAAATAAATTCTGGCCAATAGTTGAACAGGCTGATATTTTAATCGGTTACAACTCAGACCACTTTGATATCCCGCTTTTAAACAAATACTACCCAGGTGATTTAACCAAGATTAAAAGTTTAGATTTACTCAAAGAAATTAAAGCTGTTCTAGGACGTCGTATTAAAATGGATACGATTGCCGAAGCGACTTTAGGTGTCAACAAAAGTGGACATGGTCTGGAAGCAGTTGTTTGGTGGAAGGCTGGCGAAGTCGATAAAATAATTAAATACTGTATCGATGATGTTAAAATTACTAAAGATATTTACGACTATGCAATGAAAAATGGCTGCTTAAAATACAAAGACTACGGTGGCATCAAAGATATCAAGCTCGATACCTCTAATTGGGAAAAATTTGAGAACAAGCAAGCAATGACGTTTACCTTACCTTTCTAAAAAATAATTTCACCTCCGTTCGCACCACGAACGGGGGTGGTTTGTTTTTTGCTTTTTTAATAATTCAACTCTTCGTTTAGCCAAAATAATAGCCGTCCCAACCTTTTATATCTTCTATATACTCATTCTCAATCGCCAGCTTTTTAACGATTTCCAAAACCTCCTTTTGAGTTCTCAAATCTCCGTTTTGCAAAATTATTTGAATTTTATCTAGTAAATATTTTGAACTTACAGTCAGCTTTGTAAGAGGAAAATTTTCTAATTCCCAAGTCAAAAACTTATTAAATGGCCTAACCCTTTCTTCTATGGCAAAGATAAAAGTTAGTATGGACGGAATTGTCTCCACCGCATCCAGATGCCCGGCCAAAATATTTTTGTCTCTAAGATTCTTGAGAGACCTGTGTAATTTATTTAAATAACTATTTAGAGAGTCTTTACCGATTTTGTACGCTTCATCTTTAGTTAAAATACCCTTTTCATTAACCATTTTCTGTATATCACCAGTTTTATCAAATAGTACCTTAACATGAGTAAAAGAATATTTATCATACTGAGTTTTAGTTCCTACTTTTGCCCAGTCTCTAAAATCAGAAATTGCATGCACTAGAGAATCAATGTATTCCGTTTTAGGATAATCTTTTATTACTGGCTGAAAATCTGTAGCATTGGTTATTAACATGACATCATAATCCGATTCTGGAGCTGAAACACCCTTACCACGACCTCCACTCAGAAACGCGCCGATAATTCTATCATCCTTTTTAATCATATCTAAGTATTCCTCATAAGCCGTTTTGACTTTTGACTGATCAATCATATTTTAATATTTTTTCCCATTTCTAATAATACTACAGCGACCATACCTAATAACAAACCCGTGATTTTAGTTAAAGTAATTCCTTCGCCAAACCACAATGACCCAACAATTGTTAAAGTGGTCACATTAAATATTACTAAAATAGTTGAAGCAACAGCAATATCTTCAAGTTTATAACTTGAAATAAGAATCATCATTCCAATAAGGTACATGAACATTACGAAGAAATACAAATAGGATCCTCCAACTCTTACCCATTCGGCGGCCACAACATCACCAAACGTAAGAATTATTCCACCCCCAAAAAGCATGATTAGGGGCGAGACTTTCTTACTCTTAAATAATTTCATCATAATTGTAAAATAACTATAGATACAAAGCCCACAATAATGCCCGCCAATTCAGTTTTAGTTATATTTTCTTTAAATAGATAGATACCGGCAACAGTCAAAGTTATAACGTTAAACAAATCCAAGAGGATTGAGGCTATAGCAATATCACTGTAACGGTAACTTTGAATCAAAAAATTTAAGCCGATTAAATATAATATAATTACAACGATATACAAAAATTTGTTTTTATTTTGTACCCACTTACCAGCCACCAAATCCCCAACTGTCATAGCAATTCCACCGGCTAATAAAATTAAAAGGTTTTGCATAAAAAAGGTTTACTTGATAACACTAGTAAGTAACAATATTACAACAACGACAGTCAAAACCACCCGATAAACAGCAAAAGACTTTAAGGTGTTCGTCTTCAGAAATTTAATTAAAAAACTAATTGCCAAGAGTCCAAAAACAAAAGCAAAAACCGAACCAATAAGAAGTGAAGTTTCAATCCCCGCCAATTGCCCTCCTTTAACTACATCTAAAACTTTTTTGGCACCAGAACCAAATATAATCGGTAATGACAATAAAAAGCTAAATCTGACTGCTGACTCTCTGGTTAAACCCAATAATAAACCACCGGCAATTGTGGAACCAGAACGAGACATACCTGGAAATAAAGCTAAACATTGATAAAAACCTGCTTGTAAACCTTTTTTTATAGTTAAAGTCTGATTTTGCTTGGATAATTTCTCAGCGATAATAAATAGAACGCTTCCTAAGATTAAGCCAACAGCCACATAATATGGGCTCCGGAAAACGGTCTCCATAGTTTTCTCTAAAAGCAAGCCTAAAACAACAGCTGGAATAGTACCGATAATTATACCATAGACCATTATTCGATCTTCATTAGAACAAAACTTACGAGTAATTAAAGCTATAAAAGATTTAATTAAACGCCAGATATCCTTTCTAAAATAAACCACAACCGCACAAGCAGCCGCCAACTGAATTATGGCATCAAAAGCCAAACCTGATTCCTGTGGCAAACCCAATAAACTACGGGCAATAATCAAATGTCCAGTTGAAGAGATTGGGATAAACTCCGTTAAACCCTCTACAGTTCCTAATATTGCTGAATATAATATATCCATTAATTTAAATTATTCCAACATTAATAAAGACAACATTAAACCAACACCGACTAAAATTGAGATGAGTTGAATTATAGACTCCTTGGCACCAGTTTTTTTATGAAGTTGTGGCACTAGATCAGAACCAGCGATATAAACGAAACCACCAGCAGCTAAAGCTAAGAGATACGGGATTGAGGTCTGAATATTATTTGTAAAAATTAAGGTAATAACAGCTCCCAGTACAGCTGTTAAAGCTGAGTAAAAATTGTAGAGCAAAGCTTTACCTTTTGTAAACCCAGAATGAATCAAAACTGCAAAGTGACCCAACTCTTGAGGAATCTCATGTAAAACAACGGCAATAGTTGTCGCCAAACCGACTTCCCAACTGGCCATAAATGATGCCGCAATAATCACACCGTCAATAAAATTATGAACGCCATCACCGAACAAAACCATATAACCAACTGATTGAACTTTTTCGCAATGATCGCCTTCATGTTCATGAAAACTCTCTACCACATCATCACCGTGCGAGTGGTGCCAGTGAATAAACTTTTCTAAAATAAAAAAGACTATGATGCCAAACAAAATGCTAAGCGAGATGTAAATCGGTGATGCTGTTTTAAAAGCTTCTGGTAACAAGTGAATAAAGACATCCCCAAATAAAGAACCGACAGAAAGACTAATCAAAACAAAGACAGCCTTCTTTAGCCAATGATCTTTTAAAAATAATAGAATAACTCCCAACAAGGATAAAAGACTAACTAAAATAACACTTAATATTGAATACAACCAAACATTGTTCATTGTCACATTCTAACACAAAACAAAGTTATGGGAAAAATAGACATCAGTCAGTTATATGTTAAAATTTACATGTTAATCACTAATGAATCTTAATATATGGACAAAGAAAATCTAAGAATTCCTATAGCTATTGTTGTTGCTGGAGTATTCGTGGCAATAGGAATTGTTATTACCGGAATGATATCGCCTAAACAATCCAATATAGCTGAAATAAAGTTTCACTCTAACTTACCGAATATCAATGAAATTACAGCCAAGGATCATGTTAGAGGTTCTTTGTCGGCTGACATTGTTATGTTGGAATATTCCGATCTTGAATGTTCCGTCTGTAAAATGTTCCATGACATAATGAAAAAAACTGTTGATAATTATGGAAAGACTGGCCAAGTAGCTTGGGTGTTTCGTAATCTTCCAATTGATCAGATGCATGACAAAGCTAGAACCGAGGCTGAAGCAGCTGAATGTGCTGGAATTATTGCCGGTCCAGAAAAATTTTGGGATGTAATTGACCGTATATACACTATCACTCCAGGAAATAATGGTTTAGATTTAAACCTACTACCATCAATTGTTTCAACCTCAGGAGTTACCAAAGACGCCTATACAAAATGTATGGCTGGAGATGAAGTGAAGAAAATAGTTGAGAGAGACTATCAAGACGGACTTGTCGCTACCGAAGGACTTCCTGGTACACCTCATAATATTTGGCTACTAAAAAAACCGTTATCACTTACGGCCGAAAAAAAGCTTGCTTCAATGTTCCTAAGTTTTGAACTACCTCCTCAGATTACAAACGATAAAAAGGCGATAATTATAAGTGGTGGATTACCCTATGACGCAGTAAAATTGTTTGTTGATACAATATTAGAAAAATAGTATTTAAAAAAACAGTTCGCCCATGGGCGAACTGTTTTTTATATTTTTCCTTCGATAAGATCTTTCTCAAATTCCTTGATTCCAGATAAATCCTGTTTATATTTCTTAATATCAGGCAAATCTAAATCCATTATTTTCTTGTAGACTACAGCAATTAACTTTCTCAAATATTCAACTTTCTCTGTGTCAAAACAAAGAGGTAGATCTCCCATCCTATCACCCTTGGACTCCACGAATTCCAATACCCCACTTTCAACCGTAGCTTTACCACCGAACTCACGTGAATTCTCTACTAACATTTTATAAAACAACAACTGACGTTCGTATTCGTATAATTTAGTCTTGTCATAATCGTCTTTACCTTGCCAGCTTTCTTTAGCCTTTCCGGTCTTGTAGTCATGGACCTCCAGCACCCCCGCACCCTTATCTACAATTCGATCTATCTTTCCAGACAAAATTGCCCCATCGATAATCACTCCTTGATCCTTGAAATTAAATTCAACAATATCTTTTAGAGAAAAAGTATTTTGCTTATTTTTCCAAAAACTGACCAAAACCTCAACACCCCTGTCTAGGAATAATTTATAATCAATTGGTGATAGACGCTCTTTCTTTAAAAACTTTTCAAACCAAGCCAGTATTTCTTCTTCCGTTGGTAACTTCCCTTCTTTTTTTAAATAAACTGAAGTATTTTCTAAAGTATAGTGAATTGCCGAACCAAACGAACCCGATGGAACTTTAGCTTGAGGAAAACGTAATAAATTCTGTTCAAGAAAATATTGTGGACCACCCTTAGTGACATTTAAAAAATTATTTAAATGAGTAACAGGCATCTGGTAATCTTCGAGTAATGACTGTAACAGTTTTTTTTCGCCACCTAAAAACGGTGGAGTGTGAAAGTGTAACCATGAAGCAGTTAAGACTTCATGTGCTTCTGGTAAAGTCTCATCATCCACAATTGATTGACCAAAATAAATTTTCATCAAAGCCGACTTTTTTAAAGTTTCTTCCTCCCCTTCTTGAGCAATCAAAAATCGTAGTTTTGACGTATCTTCTCCACCTTCCTCAGCTTTATAAGCAGTTAGATATAAATGACGCTTGGCGCGTGTTATAGCTACGTAGAAGAGACGCAATTGATCATCTTCGGTATCTCCAGCTGGTTCAATCGGTAGATTGGCTGGTAATACTAGCTTAGAACTCATACCACGGCCGGCCCAAATTTTATCCTGGCAAGAGAGTACGAAAACTGTTTCGAACTCCATACCCTTGGCTTTATGGGCTGTCAGTAAATTAACTGCACCACCAAGACGAGCGAACGGACTTTGATCGTTCAAAGGTATATCATTTTTCTCATGAAGATTTACGAATTCTATCAAATCTTTTACACCAAGGATTTCACCACTCTTGTATTCACGCAAAGCCCCAACAAAAACACGCAGACTAGAAAGGAAAGAAAGGTACTCCGCTCTAGCATGTTCAAATTTTTCCTGACTAAAGTAATAATTTCTAAAAGGACTAACAAAATCTCCATTGTCTTTTTTAATCTCTTCCAAATTGTCATCCTGTTCTGTCTCCGGAGCTAAAGGAACATGAGAACCAACTAATTCATCAATAATAACTTCCAGTGGTTCATTCTGAGCTCGCACACCTAAATCAACCAAAAATTGAGCTATCAATTTTATTTTCTTGGACATCTCTTTAGAAATACCAAAGGCCTCAGCATCCATCATGACTTCCAACCAGTTTCTCTCCTCTTTACCACGACGAGTAGCTAGGGATATTTTCCAAACAGTCTCGCGATCAACTTGCCAGAATGGAAAAGCTAAAATCTTTGGCAAAAGTTCATCAGCTTCATTGTCATATTTTCCAGTGAGGGATGACAAAAAACGGGACAGCAAAATCAATTGAACAACGTGTGGCTCTTTAAAAACATTTTGTTCACGCTCATAACGAATCGGCACGTCAACACCTTGTAAATATGGGACCATTTCCTCTAATTGCCAATGTTTGCGAGCAATAACGGCAATTTCTTCTGGCCTCTCGCCAGCCTCGATTCTTTTTTTAATTTCTCTGGATACGAAATGACATTCGTGAGCTCGTGTTGGAAATTCTTTATGCTCAATATTTCCGGCTTCTAATTCAGTATTTGAAGCTACCAAATTCTTCTCTATTTCCGGCAAGATTTTCTCCAAACGCTCCTCCCCTTTTCTAATTATATGAGACGCAATATCTAGAATATCCTGGGTAGAGCGATAGTTCTTGGTCATCGTTACTAAAGTCACGTCGCGAAATAGTTTTTTAAAATTCAAAATATTAGACAACTCTGCCCCTTGGAATTTGTAGACAGCTTGATCATCATCACCCACCGCCATAATATTTGGTTTACCTTCATACACAGGAGCATCTGTAATAGCTTGTAAAATTCGCATTTGGGCGTCATTAGTATCTTGAAATTCATCAACCAAAACATATTGATATTGCTCCTGAATTTCATAACGAATAGAAGGATTTTTCTCCAAAACCTTCAAAACATCTAAGATCATATCGTCAAAATCATAATAACCTTCACGGTGTAAAGCTTCACGATAAGCAGAATACAACTTTGCCACAGCTTCCATTTTTTCTATGTGTAAAGTGTCTTTAAAAATACTTTGACCTTCGTCATCTTTACGCAACCACTTAGTCTTCCAAGAAGTCAAAGGTTTAGTACTATCGTTTTCCACTGATTCTTCTACCGCTTTTTGCAAAGACACCGCAACCAAACTCGGTAAATTAGTATAATAATTTGAAGGAAAATCTTTCTCTAAAGTTTTAGCCAGGAACTGAAGTTTTTTCACGACTGGTACAAACTTTTCCAAATCCTTTTTGCTCAACCGTTCACCTAAGACGAAGCTTAAAATACTGTTAATTTCCGGAACTGCTTTTTTATTCTCAAGTATTATCGCTTCAAAATCTTTTGGTTCCAAACCAGCCTTCTTTAAGTTACTAACCGCTCGTAAAACATCACGCAAATAAACAAACCCTTGTTCTGGATGCTCTATACGTAAAACGTGATTGTGAGGCAATTTCTCAAAGATACCCTGCAGGACTTGAATCTGAGTCAAATCATCAGCCGGAGAAAAGAATGCTCCGCCATAAAAATACTCAGGATATTTTTGAATAATTTCTACGCAGAAATTATGAAATGTGTGAATAGCTACTCGATATGCCTCCACACCGATCAAATTAGATAAACGCTTTCTCATATTAACTGCAGCGGATTCCGTAAAAGTTAAACATAAAATATTCGAAGCATTAGCTTGAGTCTCTTGCAAGATGCGACCAATACGCAAAGATAAAATTTCGGTCTTACCTGAGCCAGGCCCAGCAACAACCAACAGCGGTCCTTCAATACTATCCACTGCTTCTTTTTGCTCTTTATTAAGTTTTAAATAACGCTTTTCAAAATTGTCAGTGCTTTTAGTCTTGGTTATCATAAGGTCATTATATAATAAATTTTGAGTAACTAAAAACCCGCAAGAATATGCGGGTTTTTAGGTAAATAATTAGTAGTTTTTCAATCTTTCTACTTTACCATGTTGGCGAATCTTGTCATGAGCTTTGGCCTCAATCTGACGAATACGTTCGCGAGTAACCCCAAACTCTTTACCTACTTCTTCCAAAGTATGAGTCACTCCATTTACTAAACCATGACGCATTTCCAAAATTTTTCGTTCTTTCTCAGATAAGTCTCCCAAAATTTCCTTAACTTGGTCAGCTAGAATACGTCTAGAAGATTCAGCATCTGGAGAAAGAATCTTGTCGTCAGCAATAAAATCTCCAAGGGTTGATTTACCATCATCACTATCATCGCCGACCGGGTTCTCTAGAGAAATAGTATCTTGGTCAATCTTTTCAATGGTATAAACCTTATCAACATCAAGCCCCATTTCAATAGCAATCTCGTCTGGCATTGGTTCACGTCCTAAATCTTGGGACAAACGACGTACAACTTGTTTATATTTGGCAATAGTTTCCACCATATGAACCGGGACACGAATAGTACGTGATTGATCAGCTAAAGCACGTGTTATCGCTTGACGAATCCACCAAGTAGCATAGGTTGAGAATTTATAACCTTTAGTCCAATCAAATTTTTCAACTGCCTTAAACAAACCTAAATTTCCTTCTTGAATTAAGTCTAGTAAAGTTAAATCGGCACTGCGTCCAGCATATTTTTTGGCAATAGAGACCACTAAGCGTAAGTTGGCACGAGCCAAAAGATTCTTGGCTTCCAAATCTCCTTTTTCAATCTTTTGGGCTAGATCTTTTTCTTGGGCTGAAGACAACAAAGGATACTGACCAATTTCTTTAAGATACATCTGAATGGAATCATAACCAGATTCGGAGCGACTACCATATAAATATTTCTTATTTTCTACTTCTACCTGTTCAATATCTAAAATACCACCTCCTTCTAAAACATCAATTCCAGCCGTATTAAAGCGAGAATATAATTCATCCAAAAATTCCACATCTTCTTCAATAGTTGGAAATTCCTTAAGGATCTCATCATAAGTTACAAATCCACGTTCCTTACCTTTATTCAAAAGTCTCTGAGCACTGGCCTCAAAGTTTTTTTCACGTTGTGCCACTTTAGACAGAGCGCGACCAGCTGGTTTCTGTACGACAACAGCCGTCTTCTTGACTGGCTTTTTGACCTCTTTTTTGACAACCTTTTTAATCACCTTCACCGGCTTTACTTTTTTGACGATTTTTTTAATAGTTTTTTTCATAAATATGTTGGATGTTTATAAACTTATAATTTTTGTTGATTCTCTTTTAACTGTTGTTTCTTACGGCTTAAAGAATTGAATTTATCCAATAATTTAAGTTTATCTTCCTCCGTTGATATTTCCCCGCCTTTTTCACTTTGAGACAGTTTTCGCATTATTAGATCAGACTCTTTGTTAATCACTTCCATTTCCAGTTCCATTAACAGGATCTCCATCTCCCTCGGTAAATGATTGTGACCATCAAAGAATACCTCAGCCTGAAAAATAATATCACTTTTATCTGAATCACTGGCATCTGAATATATTTTCCAATGTTCTTCCCCAATTATGCTAATCAGTCTTTCTTTTACTTTACCTATGTCTATAACTGGTTCTTTTTTTGATTCTTGCCACATTACCAACCCACACACTCTTTTTTCTATCCCATCTCGACGCAAAATATTTTTGTCTATAGTACTAACTCGATGCAAAGCTAGACCAGCATCACTTTCTAAATCCTCAATTCTTTCTTTCGGTATTTTTTTAAGATCCTCCCAAATGGCTTCTTCTCTAAAATCAATTTCCTGACTAACAATCTTTATATAATGAGCTTTTTCGATATCACTGTTTATTAGTGCAATGAAGGGTAGAACTTGATCTCTGACGGCTAAAGCCATTTGTCGCTTATCCTTTATTTCTAATTTAATTTTAGACAATAAAAAATCAATAATATGTTTGGAATCTTTGAGAACATTTAGCCATTGTTCCTTCTTCTTTAGAATAAGATCAGCTGGATCATAGCCTTCTGGCAATTGGGCGATTTTAACTTCCATACCCGTTGCTAGTCCAAGCTTCCAAGCTCTCATAGCGGCTTTCATACCAGCCGTGTCTGGATCAAAAGCCATCATTACGCGATTAGACAAACGTTTTAACATCATCAAATGTTTCGCCGTCAAAGCCGTTCCCGAAGACGCGACAGTATTTACTATTCCAGCCTGGTGAGACATTAATAAATCCATCTGTCCTTCAACTAAAATGGAGTAGTTCAATTTTTTTATCGCATTCTTGGCTTTATCAAAACCATAGAGGATCTCTGACTTGTTAAACAAAGGTGTGTCGGGACTATTAAGGTATTTAGCAGCATCAGCATCTTTTTTGAGAATTCTTCCAGAAAAACCTACGACTCTACCAGCTGAATCGAAAATTGGAAAAATAACACGTCCACGAAAACGATCGTAGGTCGCGTTGTCAGTTTTTTTTATCAAACCAGCTTTTTCCATTTCCAAAGAAGTAAAACCTCTTTTTTCTAGAGACTGTAAAAGATCTCGCCAACTATCTGGAGCAAAGCCCAGGCGCCAATCGGAAATAGTTTTATCTTCCAGACCTCGATTCTTCAAGTAGGTATAAGCTTCGGAGTTTGGAGTAAGTAAAGACTGAAAGAAAATAGTAGCAGCCTCCATAACTGAATACAAACGGTCTCTCTCGTCTTTAACCTCAGACTTTTCATATGTTAGTTCCACTCCAGCCTTTTCAGCCAGAATCTTGAGAGCACCTTTAAAATCCAGACCCTCGAATTCTTGAATAAAAGTAAATATATCCCCTTTTACTCCACAACCAAAACAGTAATAAAAACCTTTTTCTGGTGCCACGAAAAAGGACGGCGTCTTTTCATTGTGAAAAGGACAACGCCCTTTATAGTTCGTGCCAGCCTTCTCCAACTTGATATAACTAGATATCAAGTCTTCGATGGTTATTTTTTCTTTAATTTTATCTACTGGTGATGACATATTAGCAAATTATTCTCATGGAACAGCCAGCAGACCAACTGGTCAGGGACTACTCCCTGACAACAGCGTCTTCAGAGGCAGTCAATTTATCCTGTTCGTCCTGATTAAGTTTTTTAATCATATTGAACTTTGGACTATCTTTGTAACCAGTACCAGCCGGAATCAAACGTCCGATAATAACATTTTCTTTTAGACCAACTAATTTATCATCACTACCACGAATAGCAGCATTGATCAAAACACGAGTAGCATGTTGGAAAGAAGCGGCAGAAAGGAATGAACGACGAGCTAACGCTACATCAGTAATACCCATCACTTGATGATCAGATTTTGCTTCTTCAACACCATTGGCTTTGGCACGTTCATTTTCCAAATGTAATTCCATATCATCGATAACATCCCCAACAGATAAACGAGTTGAACCCTCACTCTTGATCTTTCGTCTTGAGAACATCTGGCGAACAATAACTTCGATGTGTTTACGGGCCACAGCTTCACCTTGTAATTCGTAAGGTTTAGAAACTTCAGAAATTACATAGTTCATAGCCTTATCCTTACCACCAAACTTAAAGAGTTCGTCAATATCAACAGAACCGTCTGTCAAAGGATCGCCCTTTTTAACTTTATCACCCACCTTAACCAAAGGCATACGTTTATAACTAACAACATACTCAGCTTCAACGGCTTTGTGAGCGGTACCCTTATCTTCAATTTCTGGTAAAACAATAATAGCTTTTTCTTTACCCATATCTTTGATACCAGTTACCATACCATTGACATGACTAATGGCGGCTGGATTCTTTGGATGACGTTTTTCAAACAACTCTTCAACACGAGGTAAACCAGCGGTAATATCTCCACCAACAGAAGCAGTACCACCAGAGTGGAAAGTACGCATAGTCAACTGAGTACCTGGCTCTCCAATCGCTTGAGCAGCAATAGTACCAACAGCTTCACCGAGACCAATAATTTCATTCTTACCCATATCAATACCGTAACAGTGGGCACAGATACCATTCATTGATTTACAAGTCAAAGGTGAACGAACACTAACGTCACCAACACTTTCTTTTTCAACTCGAATAGATTCTTCTTTATTTAACAAATGACCCTTAGGGAAAAGTACAGCACCGTTTTTATCCATAACATCAGACGATAAGAAACGTCCACGAATACTTTTAGCGATTTCACCTGAAGCTGAACGAGGAATAGCGACGCCATTATGTGAACCACACTCCACTTGATTGATGATAATATCCTGAGCTACGTCAAACAAACGACGGGTCAAGTAACCGGCCTTAGCAGTATTCAAAGCGGTGTCAGTCAAACCTTTACGAGAACCGTGAGTAGTAATGAAATATTCAATCGGAGTCAAACCTTCTTTAGTAGAACTCAAAACTGGGAACTCAATTGTCTCACCGGAAGTAGTAGCAATCAAACCTTTCATACCAACCATTTGAGTAAGAGAACTCAAAGAACCACGAGCACCAGAGATCCACATGTCGTAAACTGAACCATTTTTATCCATTGATTCTGGAATAATTTTTTCAATTTCGTTTTTAGTGTGATGCCAGATTTCAATATTCTTACGAAGTTTTTCATCATCAGTCAACAAACCTTCATTGAATTGAGTAGTAACTTCTTCAGATTCAATTTTGGCTGCTTTGATCAAAGCAAACTTACCTTCTGGAATTTTAACATCGTCCAAGCCCCAAGTAACACCGGAAACTGTAGCATATTTGAAACCAAAATCTTTAATACGATCCATAATTTCTGGAACTCGAGCTAGACCATATTTATTGATCATGTCGTCCACAATTTTAGCCATCGCTTTTTTATCAATTTCTTTATTCAAGAAAGCATAATCTTTTGGCAAAACAGAGTTGAACAACAAACGACCAACAGTGGTTTCAAATAACTTACCTTCATAAATAGAATATTTTGGAGTGTCAGTTGGCAAAACCTTGATACTGGCACGGAAGTCAACCAAACCTAAATCATAGGCAGTAATGGCCGCGTTAGTTGATTGAAAATATTTACCTTCACCTTTTTCACCTTTAACAGTTTTCGTCATCCAGTAACAGCCCAAAACAATGTCGAGCAATTTAGCGGAGACAACTGGTTCACCGTTACCTGGTTTAAGAATATTTTTATCGGAAGCCATGATATCACGAGCTTCAGCTTGTGCCTCAATGGACAAAGGTAAATGGACAGACATAGTGTCACCATCGAAGTCCGCGTTAAACGCAGTACAAACCAATGGATGAACTTGAATAGCGTTTCCTTCAATCAAGATAGGTTTAAAAGCCTGAATACCCAAACGGTGCAAAGTAGGCGCACGGTTCAAGAGAACATATTTATCTTTAATCACTTCTTCAAGAATAGCCCAAACTTCTGGAAGATCGTCGTCAATTAAACGACCCGCGCCACGAATGTTATAAGCTAATTCTCTTTCTAGTAATTTAGAAATAACAAATGGGCGGAATAATTCCAAAGCCATACGTTTCGGCAAACCACATTGGTTTAAATGGAGTTCAGGACCAACCACAATAACTGAACGTCCAGAATAGTCCACACGTTTACCGAGAAGATTTTGACGGAAAAGACCGCGTTTACCCTTAAGGTTATCAGCCAAAGATTTTAGCTGACGCTTTGATGACTGAGCTGCTGATGAAAAGACGGAATTACCGTGACGAATTGAGTTATCGATAAGTGAGTCAACAGCTTCTTGCAAGATACGTTTTTCATTACGCAAAATCACGTCTGGAGCAGAAATTTCTTTCAACTTTAACAAGCGATTATTACGATTAATTACACGTCTGTACAAATCATTAACATCGGAAGTAGCATAACGTCCTCCGTCCAATGGCACCATCGGGCGAAGAGCTGGTGGAATAACTGGAATACGAGTCATGAACATCCATTCTGGACGAACACCCGAGGCAATCATAGAACGAACCAAAGATAGACGCTTATTTATACGCTCACGATCCATAGTTCCAGCATGTTCCACTTCAGCTTCAAGATTTTTTTCTAATTTATCTAGGTCAATATTTTTTAAAATATTGTAGATAACTTCGGCGCCAATACCGGCTTCAAAGAAAGTTCCGTATTTAACAGAAAACTTGTGGTATTGAATTTCATCCAAAACCAAACCATTCTGAATACTCTCAACTTCTTTTTTAACTTCAACTATTTTTTCTTTAAGAGCCTCTTTAGTTTTATCGTCTTGTGCTGCTTTAACTTTAGTTTTGAACTCATTATCAATATCCTTCAAAACAGTGTTGCGCTCATCTTCATTAACAGAGGTAATGATATAACCAGCAAAGTAAATAACTTTTTCTAACTCCGCTGTTGACATACCCAAAAGTGTACCAATTTTTGATGGCAAACCTCTCAAGAACCAGATATGACAAACTGGGGTCGCAAGTTCAATATGACCCATACGTTCACGTCTAACAATTGAACGAGTGATTTCCACTCCACACTTTTCACAAACAATTCCTTTATAACGAATACCGCGGTATTTACCACAATAACATTCATAGTCCTTGTCTGGTCCGAAGATTTTTTCATCGAACAAACCTTGGCGTTCAGAACGCTGAGTACGATAGTTAATAGTTTCTGGTTTGGTGATTTCACCAAAAGACCACTCTTTGATTCTTTCAGGAGAAGCAAGTCGTAGTGCAACAATACTGAAGTCATTGATATCGTTATTTTTTATTTTGTGTTCCATAAATTTTTATATTAATTTAAGTTAGTTTGATTCTTCGATATTTTCGTCTTCAGTATTTATAGGACGACCTTTTTTAAGTTCAACATCGAGACCGAGACCTCGTAAACTATTTAACATAACACTAAATGAAGCAGGAGTATTCGGACTTTGAATTCTTTCACCTTTAACGATAGCGTCGAAGGCAGCGGAGCGCCCCATAATATCGTCTGACTTGATTGTGAGCATTTCACGCAAGGTGTAGGCAGCTCCGTGACCGAGAAGTGCCCAGACTTCCATTTCTCCAAAACGTTGACCACCTCCTTGAGCTTTACCAC
>CAZOXG010000019.1:0-18552 GCA_964583845.1 uncultured Candidatus Saccharibacteria bacterium | reverse complement strand
GGATTTAAGTTTTCTTAGTCTCATGCGAAGGTCGCTTCTATCGATTTTTAGAAGATATTTTTTTTTCGCTAAATGGCTAAGAAATTGTACGTTGGTAATTTGTCTTATGGCACTACTAACGATTCTCTAAAGGCTGCTTTTGCATCTTTTGGAGCTGTTGAAGAAGCTACTGTTCTTCAGGACAAAATGACTGGTCGTTCTCGTGGTTTTGGTTTTGTTACCATGACTAATGATGACGAGGCTATGAAGGCGATTGATTCAATGAATGGTACTGAACTTGATGGTCGTAAATTGACTGTTAACGAAGCCAAACCGTTGTCCGATCGTCCTCCACGCCGTGATTTCAACAATCGCGGTCCAAGAATGAGTTACTAGTTTGAATTTTCAAACTTAACAGCAAAAAACACCCGCAAGGGTGTTTTTTGTTTGTCTAAATTTTTTTGACATACAATATATTAATGGTAGTGTATCTTATGAATGAATGGATCGTTGTTTGGTCTATTCAAAAACAAATCCTGGAGGGTTTTAGTTATGAACGGTTTTCAATCGGCAATGAATACTCCTAATGGTGTTACTTATAAACCATTTGGGGGTGAGACTCCTATTGGGTTCAGGTCATGCTTTGATCAGAATCCAATTCACCGAGCAGTGTTCTTTCTTCACGGTCTGTCAGTTCGGAGTGATTTCGTACGAGCTTTTGATCACGGTTCGTCGCCGCAGGTAACTGCCCGGGCTTTTGGTTCGGTTCCGAACTGGGAGTTCAAAAGTTGTGTTTAAAAAGAAAGAAAGTATCTTTGCCCCCGTCATTTCGGCGGGGTTGTTTTTTTGTATAATGATTCTTGACATAGAGCTTCGGGGGGGGGGTATGATAGTAGGCATGAATCCATAATAATACAAAAAATCTGGCCGGCATGCGGAGCATGCCGGCCAGATTTACTTTATATTAAATATCCCCCTGAACTTTTCTTTCCAATCTAGTTCGATCGGTCTTGGTCAATCCTTTCTTGCGCAAACGAACTGAACCTGGAGTAATTTCTAGATATTCATCTCCAGACATGACTTCCAAGCCTCTTTCAATAGATAAGGTAACTGGTGGAGTTAAATAGATACCTTCATCAGAACAAGTTTGACGCATATTAGTCAGCTGCTTACCCTTAGCAGGATTAACTTCCATTTCTTCGCCTTTGGTAGTATTTCCAACAACCATACCTTCATAGACTTCAGTACCCGGTCCAACGTAGAGAGTTCCGCGATCCTGTAAGTTCCAAAGAGCGAAAGCTAGTGCTTTGCCAGGCATCATGGAGATCATTGAACCAGTTTCTTTTTTCTTGATTTCACCAGCGTATGTTTTAAAACCAATTACGCGAGAACAAATGATACCTTCACCTTTAGTGTCCACCATAAATTGTCCGCGATAGCCTAATAGACCACGAGTTGGTATTTCAAAAACTAAACGAACTTGGTTTTCGTGAACTTTCATGTTGGTCATGATTCCACGTCGTTTGTTGATCTGTTCGATAACGGCACCAGAAACAGCTTCAGGTACATCAATGGTCAACTCTTCATATGGTTCCAATTTTTCCCCATTTTCTTCTTTGATAATAACCTGAGGTTGTGATACTTGAAGTTCAAAACCTTCACGACGCATATTTTCAATCAAGATCGATATATGAAGTTCACCACGGCCATAGACTTTTAGGTTTTCTGAATCAAAATCAACCTTAAGACCAACATTAATTTCTAATTCTTTTTCTAAACGTTCACGAATCTGACGTCCAGTAACAAATTTACCTTCACGTCCAGCAAAAGGAGAATCATTAACCAAAAATGTTAGAGAAATAGTTGGTTCATCGATACTGATAGACTCCATCGGGTGTTGTTCAATCGCTTCCAAAACGGTGTCGCCGATATAAGCGTCAGAAATACCGGCTATCATCACAATGTCCCCAGCTTCCGCTTCTGCGACTTCTTTACGCGCAATACCATAAAAAGTGTATAGTTTAGTAATTCTGGTTTTGCGAGGTTCACCACCATGACCTTTAACCACAATAGTTTGACCATCTTTGATTTTTCCAGAGTAAACGCGAGCAATTGCCATACGACCCAAAAAATTGTCGTAAGCTAGATTAAAAATCTGAGCTACTAAATGAGTCTCGGTAATATTAGACGCTGGTGGAACTTTTTCCAAAATCAAATCCAAAAGTGGAGAAAGATCTTTTCTTTCATCGGTAAGATTCTTCATGGCGACACCTTGGCGACCAATAGCGTAGATAACAGGGAAGTCTAACTGATCATTGTCAGCGCCGAGTTCCATAAACAATTCTAAAACTTCCTCATGGGTTTTTTCTGGGTTGGCAGCTGGCTTATCAATTTTATTGATAATAACAATTGGTTTCAAACCAAGCTCTAAAGATTTCTTTAGAACGAAACGAGTCTGAGGCATCGGACCTTCCTGAGCGTCCACCACCAAAAGAACTGTATCAATAGAACGAAGAACACGTTCGACTTCAGAACCGAAATCAGCATGTCCAGGAGTATCTACAATGTTGATTTTAGTATCCTTGTAGAAGATAGAAGTATTTTTGGCATAGATAGTAATACCGCGCTCTTGCTCGATTTTATTACTATCCATAGTAGCGGAAGCATCAGAAACACCACTCTGTTTCATTAGAGCGTCAGTGAGGGTGGTCTTGCCGTGGTCAACGTGAGCGATGATGGCGATATTTCTGATTTCCATACTATTTTTGTTTTAATAAGTTAATTTTTATAAATGCCTAAATATTCTTAATTTAGGCGGATATTTTACCTTTTTTAGGTTTAAATGTCAATCCAGGTCTAAATATTATGGAAAGATATTTTTGTAATCATACGCCTGTCATCCTGAACGCAGTGAAGGATCCATCTTCCTATCGAGTAGAATCTTTTAAATACTGGGTCCTTCGCAAAGCTCAGAATGACAGGGAAAAGAAAAACCCCACGAGCGAATGCTTGCGGGATTAGTAACTTGATTAAAATCCGGTTTTCATGACGGAAATATTTCCTTCAGATCTAACTGTTTTATGAAACCGGCTTTAATACGATTGTTCTCGTCGAGGGAGATTTGAATGACCGTGTCGTCTTCAAAAACAATCAAAATCTGATTATTTAAGTGGTTAGGCTTCCCATCTTCTGAAGTTGGGGGCATAATTGCGAAGCTTCTGACCACCTTCCCTTTGCACTCTTCAATTTCGGACATTTTGAATAAGGGTGTTTTTGACGTGATTACTTCCTCCTGTATTACATAACGTTAAAAAACTGTTTATGCTAAGACTAGCATAGAAACTTTATTTTGCAATAAAAATATTTCTTAAAAGTTAAAAGTAAAACCTCACGAGCAGATGCGCATGGAGTTTTTGTCTTGGTGTTAATAAAGAATAGGTGGTAGTAGAACTTAATTAGCTCCATCTTTTTTCTTATGGACCAAAGTTTCATTTATCCAAACCGGGTTCTCGGGGTGAGGTAAGCTGTAGTGATCGAGACTGGCTTTATAGAATTTCCAGCCTTGATGGCGTAGATGATTGATTTCCTCTTGGGAGCCAGTATGAAGGTCAGCCTCGAGGAAAACAAGATCGTCACCCTTTATCTTATTTCTACTTTTGCGTATTGAGCATAAGAGGCCGTCAACATTTACGAAACCTTTTCTGTTGTCTTGAAAAGATATTTCAATTTCACACTCTTTTCTACCAATGGCTGGATTCATTTCACCTTTGGTTTTTTTGTTAACGGGTGCGCGAAGTAGGATGTGGACTCTGCTTTTCATTTCAAGTCTCCTTATTCGAGAGTTTTGGGAACTGTTTAAATTACAATAACACAAAAGTAAAAATAAACAACCCCCGCATTTTGTGTCGGGGGGTGTTAAGTTGTGAATCTTATTTTTTGTAAGTTCCGTCACCTTTGTGATTTCGGTTTTCATTGCGTGCTCGTTGTCTCTCTTCGAGCTCACGCTTAAGATCCGGGTCAATGAAAGGAGGCTCCATTACATGAGGTAGCTTTACCAGCTTGCCTTTTCTGACTTTGTCAGCCCTAAAGGGGTTCGAAGATTCTGGCCCAATGTAGAGTGGGGAGAAAAAGGAACGGTCTTCTGTTCTGTTACGCTCAGCCACAGACTTTTCCACAGCTTTTTTGCCAGTCTCAGTGGCTTGCTTCAAAAGCTTGGCAGCTTTGCCTTTTAGGGTTTTAACTCCCGGAAGTTTTGAAACCTTTTTGATGCCCATAATGAACCCCTCTTTCTTTTTTAATGCTTAGAACTATTTATTTTAAATTAACACATGCAGTATAAAATAACAAAACCCGGCAGTCGCGGAGCGACTGCCGGGCTTTGTTATTTCTTTTTAACCTAAATAATTCCTTATACTTACCAATTTTTTTACCGATGTATTAAGAAATTGATACCTGCCTGGGCAGGGATGACACAAGAGGGTTAATTTTAGCGGGTAAGTTATATCTTATAAATTACGTCTTTACGCTCCACCACTACTGGCCATTTGTTAATTTTCGCGTATTTGTAGAGTTTGGCGTTTGGGTTAAAACAAATTGGATTTTCCACTAGTTCTAACATTGGAATATCACCTTCGGTGTCACCCACAGCATACGAGTCTTTGAGAGAGCAATTTTCTTTTTCGATCACGCGTTTTACGATATTGGCTTTATTTTCTATCAAATGTTCGTCGGTCACTTTGCCAGTAAATTGATCCTCGGGTCCTAGCTCATAATAACGGCCGTAAACTTTATCAAAGCCGAGATTGGCGCAGAATTTATCCAAGGCACCTTTTGGAGATTGCGACACGGCAACAATAAAATAACCTTTCTTTTTTAAATCACAAATTAAATCGCGAGTGTAAATATAAACTTGATCTTTTTTCTTGTCGACTAAGTCTTCACAGACTTCCATAAAAACTTTGTAAGAAACGTTTTTAATATTTTTTATAAAGGTGTTTATGACAGCACGAATATAGTCTTCGTAGGGTCCTTGGCGATTGAGCCAGGCCAGTTTTTCCGCGCGAAAACCATTGCGGGCGGTTTTAATAAAAATATCTTCACGAATTAATTCATCGACTAGCTCGATGAGTAGGGAGGAACGAAATATGGTGCCGTCGACGTCAAAGAAGGCGACTTTTCTTTTGCTATCTTTACTAACATTTTTGGTTGGTTTGGTCATGTAGATATTTTAGCATATCTCCCTGAAAAAGTTTTTTCCAAAGTGTATGGGTAAAAAGAAACCACTCCAATAGAGTGGTGTTCGTGGTCTTGTTTTTAGTGGCTAAGTTCTTTTGCCACCTTTTTTATAACCTCCAGTTTGATTGTGGAGCAGCTTCTCACATTGAGAAAATGAAGGGCATCAATACAACCAGCCATAATGAGTTTGTCATTGTGTTCCGAATTTGCAGAAATTGCGATTGCCTCACCCAAAAACTCATGCCGGTCTTTGGCCGCCTTGATAGCGATTGCCAAAGGCAAGGTGTCGCAATTGTGGTTGTTGTCGAGACTGCCATCGAGTAGCACGATTCGCAATTGCTTTTTGTATTTCTCGAATGTCCAGGTTGCAACTTCGATGGTGGGCGCGAGCAGAATCTTACTCTTACTGCAGTGTCGTCGCACCAAGTTTTCTGCAAGTTCGAGGATAGATTTACTGTCATCAACGAGCAGGATGATACCGTTTGTCATTTTTATCTCCCGATTTTTTAGGTTCTATTCCTTCATTGTTGAAGGATACGCTCTAAATACTATCATGAAATACATATAAAGTCAATTTAATATAAAAACAAAATACATATGATAAAGATTTATTATTGTGATTATTTATTAATATTTAATTTCCAATATGTCTTGGAGTTTAACTATTTTTCTGATAAAATTAACACATGAAAAAGGAAATTGAAAATATAAAAAAGTACGTACGCGCGACCAACTACTTGTCCGCGATTCAAATTTATTTAAAGAATAATTTTTTGTTAAAAGAGCCACTTTCTTTTGATGATATTAAACCGCGCTTGCTCGGCCATTGGGGCACTTGTCCTGGTATCAATTTCGTTTACGCTAACATCAACAATCTCGCCATAAAACAACAGGCCAAGTTTATTTTTCTTCTTGGTCCCGGACATGGTTTTCCAGCCTTGCAATCAAATGTCTTTTTAGAAGGTACTTTGGGTAAATATTATTCCGAAGCCACCAAAGATGACAAAGGTATTGGTTATATTTCCAAAAACTTTTCTTGGCCTTATGGTTTTCCTAGTCACTCTTCACCGGCTACCCCTGGTGTTATTTTAGAAGGTGGCGAACTCGGTTATTCTCTCTCCACCTCATTTGGCGCGGTCTTAGATAATCCCGATACGATTGCCGTCACTTTGGTTGGTGACGGTGAAGCCGAGACGGGTCCTACAGCTACCGCTTGGCACTTGAGTAAATTATTAAATCCAGCATCTGATGGTGCAGTTCTGCCTATTTTGCATTTGAATGGCTACAAAATTTCTGGACCAACTCTTATGGCTCGAATGTCTAATAAGGAACTCAAAGAACTTTTTCATGGTTATGGTTATTTGCCGTATATAGTAGATGGGTATGGTGATGCTGTTTATAAAACCATGTCGAATGTAATGGAAAATTGTTACAAAGAAATCCGGGCCATTCAAGCTCAGGCCAAAGCTGGTAAAAAAGACCCAAAGAAATATCCTCGTTTTCCAATGATCGTTTTACGTACACCAAAAGGTTGGTCAGGAATCAAGGAATTGAAGGGACAAAAAATGGAAGGCAATTGTTTGTCACACCAGGTTGTTGGTAAAGAAGCCAAGACCGATGGTGATGAACTTGCTGTGATTGAAAAATGGTTCAAGTCTTATAAGTTTGAAGAATTATATAAAAACGGGCAGTTTGTTGATGAAATAAATAGTTTGATTCCATCTCCAGAGCTTAGAATAAGTGACAATCAAATCACTTTTGGTTTAAAAGACACTAAACGCGATTTGTTGTTTCCAGATATTTCACAAATTCAAAACCCAAATGTTGTTCCAGGTTCAAATAAAGAGTTGATTAGTGCAATGAGAAAGATAGGTACTTTATTTAATGAGATTTTTAAATTAAATGCCGACCGAAAAAACTTTCGTTTAATGTCACCTGATGAGACTTATTCCAATCGTTTAGATGAAGTCTTTCAAACAACGGCCCGCGTTTGGTCTGGAAAAATTGAAAAATGGGATACTGATATGCGACCCGATGGCCGTGTTATGGAAATGTTGTCCGAACACTCTTTGCAAGGGTTACTACAGGGTTATGTTTTAACTGGGCGTTTCGGAGTGTTTGCTTCTTACGAAGCTTTTGTTCAGATTGTTTCTAGTATGGCCGATCAGTATGCCAAGTTTTTGAAGATTGCTCGCGAGATTCCTTGGCGAGGGGACTTGCCAGCTTTTAATTATATTTTGACCTCTTCTGGTTGGCGTCAAGAACATAACGGCTTCTCCCACCAAAACCCAGGCTTTATGGATAGTCTTTTGCAAAAACATAATAACTTTGTGAGTGTCTTTTTTCCAGCTGACGCCAACATGGCTGTTGCTGTAATGGAGAGATGTCTCAAGGGGCGCAATGAAATGAATATTGTGGTGGCTGAAAAAACTCCTGAAGTTTTATGGCTAACACCTGATCAAGTTAAAAAACAAATGAAAACCGGTGTCATGACCTGGGACTTTGCTAGTGATACCAACCCAGATATTATTCTTTCAGCCGCTGGTCAGTATTTAACCAATGAAACTTTGGCGGCAGTTGAACTATTAAAGAAAGAATTACCAAACGTTAAAGTTCGTTTTGTTAATATTTCTGAATTGTCGGCCAACACTTTGGGTAGCTCTCAAACTAAAATGAGTTTGGCTGAATTTGAAAGCTATTACACTTCAGATAAACCCGTAATTTTTAATTTCCATGGTTATCCGGAAACCTTGAAACAAACTATTTTTGACTATCAAAATAAAATTAGTCGTTTGTCCGTACATGGCTATATGGAGCGCGGATCAACGACGACACCGTTTGATTTACACTTACGCAATCGTACCAGTCGTTATGATTTAATCATCGAAGCTTTTGAGAAACTCGCAGAAAGTGGTGTAATTAGTGCGGTAGTAGCTTCTGAATTGAAAGAGAAATATAATAAGAAGACGTTGGAGGCTATAGATTACGCCAAAGCTAACGGCATAGATTTACCAGAAATAATGAATTGGACATGGTCCTTAAAATAGTATGTATATAAAGTATAAGGAAGAATTTAATTATAATATTTTCTAAAAAACTTTATAAAATTACTGTCTTATATTATTAAACCAAATATGAAAAAATACCTAATCGTTAATACCGGTAGTGCTTCAAAAAAATACGCCTTATACCAAGGTGAAGATCAAATAATTTTCTTACATTTAGAAACTGAAAACGGTGGTTTTGTTATGACAGAAAAATTTAATGGTGAATTAGTAAAAACAGTAATCACCAAAGGTCAGTTTGATGAGTCTTTGGATTTTGTGATGGAAATACTAATTAATAATCACAAGATTTCTTCCTATAGTGAAGTGAGTGCTATCGGTGTTCGGGTGGTGGCACCTGGTTTGTATTTCTTAAAGCATCGTTTAATCGATGATTTGTATATGGAGAAACTAGAAGATGCTAAAGAAAAGGCACCTTTGCATATGACTCCAATTTTAATTTCTATAAAGAATTTGAAACAGGTTTTTTCCAATACTCCAATTTACGGTATTTCCGATAGTGCTTTTCACTCTACCTTAACAGATGTCTCTAGAAATTATGGCTTGCCAAAAGCTATGGCTGCAGAGCACGAAATATATCGTTATGGTTATCATGGAACTTCTGTTAAATCCATTGTATCTAAATTAAGAAAACAATTTGGTGAGTTACCAGAGAAAATAATTGTCTGTCATATAGGTGGTGGAGTTAGTCTAACAGCAGTCAGAAAAGGTGAGAGTGTAGATACAACAATGGGCTTTACTCCACTTGAAGGTTTACTTATGGCGACTCGCGTTGGCGATATTGATTCTGGTGCCGTATTATATTTGGCCGAAAAAACTGGCATGACCACCACTGAATTGCGTAGATATTTTAATTCAAAATGTGGACTTCTTGGTGTCAGTGGTCAGAGCGATGACGTACGAGATTTGATTGCTTTAGAAGAAAAAGGTGATAAAGATGCTTCTTTAGCTTTGAGTTTGTATGCTTATCGCATCAAAAAAAACATTGGCTCATATATTGCAGTCATGAACGGAGTTGACCTTATTGTCTTTACCGCTACCATCGGCGAAAGGTCATTTATTATGCGCGGGAAGATTTTAGCTGATATGGAAAATTTGGGCATAATTTTAGACAAAGAAATTAATAATGTGACCATCGCTGAGGATAAAGAAATCAGTGCCAAAAATAGCCCAGTTAAAGTCCTGGTTTTAAAAACTGATGAGATGAGTCAATTGGCCAAGGATACCGAAGAACTCATTTACTTTTAGTTTTTACTTTGCTAAGATATTTATAACAATCAAATAGCGTTTAATTATCAAGAGTGACGAGGAGAGCACTGGCTCAATGATCCGTCCGACAACCCTTTGAGAAATCAAAGAAGGTGCCAAATCCAGCCGTAAGGAAAGATAAGGTTTAAACTTTTAACAATAACAACCCTTTCCGCGTGAAAGGGTTGTTATTTAATAGTTAGTAATAAAAGTGTGAATAAAAAATCACTTTTATAAAAAAATGATTAGAACAGCAGAAGCCGTTTCTTTGGCTCATCCGGATAAGGTTTGTGACCAGATTTCCGATGCCGTATTAGATGCTTGTTTGGTTCAGGATCCATATTCTCGAGTGGCGATTGAAACTTTGGGAGGTCATGGAGTAATAATAATCGCTGGTGAATTGACCACTAAAGCCCAAATAAATATTCGCGAGATTGCTAAAAAAGTTTATCAAGATTGTGGTTATACAGATGAGATTGGAATAATGGTAAATGTCGTGGAGCAGAGTCCGCAGATTTCTCATGGTGTCGATCAAGAGGGTGCAGGGGATCAGGGAATAATGGTTGGTTATGCTTGTAATGATACAGTGGAGAGTTTGCCTCTCGAAGTTATACTCTCTCGTAAATTAGTAAAGGCGATGGGGAGACATGATGGTAAGGCTCAGGTGACAGTCAAAGATGGAAAAGTTATCCGAGTTTTGACCTCGCTTTGTCAGTCTGGTGATATGTCTGATGTTTATCTTGATAAAGTGATCAAAGAAGAAATCACCCTGCATCTTTCGCCAGAATATAAGACTGTTGGAGAAGTTTTATTGAGCAACCCAAATGGTAGTTGGACAATTGGCGGTTTTAACGCTGACACTGGTTTAACTGGAAGAAAATTAGCGGTTGATAATTATGGTCCGAACGTGCCAGTAGGTGGTGGGGCTTTCTCAGGTAAGGATGCCACCAAAGTTGACCGCAGTGGTGCTTATATGGCTCGCCGAATTGCTGTCGATTATTTAAAAGCTAGAAAAGCAAAAGAGGTTTACGTTCATATTGCCTATGCTATTGGTGTGGCGGAGCCATTGATGTCAGTAGTTGATATTGATGGTCAACAAGAAGAAATTAAGGGATACGATTTACGTCCTCAAGAGATAATTAAATTTTTAAAACTTCGGGAGCCGCAGTTTAGAGAAACCGCTAAATACGGTCATTTCGGCAATGATTTTATTTGGGATAAGTAGTTTTAAATAAAAAAAGAAAGTTTGACTTTGAACTTCTTTAGTTGTAAAAATACTAAGGAAGTTTTTAGGTTTTAAGTATGACAATTAACCGTAGTAGGAGGAAAGAACGATGAATCATTATGCATTCTCAAGCCTGATTGTTGCCGGTGGGGAGTTCTCCGAAGGTTACACCCCCGAGTGGTTTGCCGATGATTTGGTTGCACGTCTGAAACAAAATTCGGGCAGCGTGCCGGATGTTATCTTGATTTCGAGCGATCGACTCATCCGCGAAGCCTTGAAAAAAGCCTGCCAGGAATGGCCCAAACTCGGCGAGAAGAAAGAGATCGTTTTGGATGGACCGGGTTGGTCCAACTGGGCTAAGTTCACTTTAGACTATCTCGGGGATTGTTACCCCCAAAAAACGGTTCTGTTCATTTTGGCCTTTGATGAAATGCAGAGGCTGTGTGAGATCCTTGAGTCTGACAAAAAGCCGAAGGCAACAGTCGCTGAGAAGGTCAACTTCTCGATAACCTATTTCAAATAAGGAAAGGAAAATTGTGTCTGCGTCACCAGGTGGTGGCGCTTTTTTACGAAAATTATTTAAATAATAAAAAAGCACCTGGAGCGATGGCTCCAGGGCTGTTGTTTTTATCATGTCTTGGTTTTTTTAGACCGCGACAGCTTCCTTTTGTTTCTGGTGGAAGAACCGGGGGTTCTGACGGAGACGAGTCAGGCGGAGTTTGTTGAAGTTGAGGGCTTCAACCGTGACCAACCCTTGGTCTATCAAATTCTCGGCGTCGCCGCAGAATTTCAAGACCCCTTGAGTCGTACAGCTCGGATAGGTCTGGATATCCGCGAACGTCTTGTTCAGGGCGGCCGTTCTGGCATTCTTCACGATGAGATCGAACTCGTTGTGCGTCACAGTGAACTTGTTCCAGTCCAGGATGTACCGGAGCACGTAGAGCCGAAAGGCCTCGATCGAAGGCATGTTCGTGGACTGTTTGATGAGTTCCACGTGCCAAGCACAATGGCGTCGACGGACTTTCTGTAACGTATCTTCCAGATCTTCGTCGTTGAAGGCCAGTTTGGCCTTGGGTACCTTGGTGATCGCAACCGCCTTGGTGATGACTTCGTGAAGGACAAGAACATCCTGTGGCCGAGACATCTCGTTGCTGAACCGGTCCCAGTGCCAGTCAATGACCATGGCGTGGGCGTTTACAACAGTACGGTCCAGGAATTCCATGGTTACCGGCCAGTAAGCTTTCGGCAACTTCGCCACGATTTCCTTGGCTTCGGTGCTTAACAGGTCAATCATGTGGTTGTCCATGACATTGTGTCCGAACGGCTCCGTGAGGTAACCGATAATTTGTTGCACCCGTTGGGCCAGCAGTTCGTTTTGATCACTTGTTTGATCCGTCATTTTCTGTTCTCCCGTTTTAAGTTCTGTTCTACGCTGTCACAACACCAGTTGTGCAGTTCGTTTAGTATTCAACCACTTTTTAACATAAAAGTAAAGCCCACCAAGGATTAGGGTGAGCTAAACAATTTTACAATAATTACATAAGTAAATTATCTTTCTCTGATTTTTATTGAAAAGTCTGGACTATCAGCAAACTCTTCCGCTTTTTTGTTGATATTAAATTCTTGTCTAACTTCTTGTATTGTAGTCTTATCGGTGTTTATTAGTTTATGTTTTAAGGCAATTTCATCAGAGTTGGCAGGGAATAAAACATCTAAACTGTAAGGAAATACTTTGTTATCTGTTAGTTTATTCAAGTGACTCACTATGTTTGTGGTGCAGGTATTGGTTAGAGTGTTGTAGAACTCAGGATCATTTTTAAGTTTATTGGTGCGATTTAGCATATCAATAAATAGGCTTTGGATTTTCTCGGTTGTTGTTTTGATTGGATATAAGAAAACTTGATCATGTCGATAATTAGTTCGAAGTTTGACGACGTCTTTTTCATCGGCAATTACATACATCAGTTCGTATTTTCTAAGTAGACCCTTTAAAGCTGAAAAACTTTCGCCCTTTTCTTTTCTAATTTCAACTGAAATTGCGATATGACTACCATCCTTAAAACCAAAAGTTAAAAAGGTGTGTGCTGCTCCAACATAGCCCGAGAATGGTTCAACTACAAAATCTACCGAAGTTAAATCCTCAAGGTTTACTTTTTTGTCATAATATTCAGGAAAAAAAACAGAAACGGTTTTATATTTAAAATTTCTAATATTGTAAATATTTATATTTTTACCGGTTATTTCAGCATATGGGAGGACAGCTTGATCAAGCGCCCAGTCCCGGTTAGTTGACGGTCTAACAAAAATTATTAAGAGACAATAGGTTATTACTAATAACAGAATTATTACACCCAAAACTTTAAAAATTTTTTTTAACATTATTTAATAAAGTGATTTATGAAAACAACAATTCCCAACACTAAGGCTCCAGTTACACAGACCAAAACATAGGCTGCCATCATATCTTTGATTTTACCAATGAGAGGGTCTATTGCAGGCTCCACTTTATCGCATAGATCTTCAATCGTAGTATTAACAATTTCCGCACTAATAACTAACACCATCGCCAAGACGCATATAGCACTCTCTATGTAATTAAAATTAAAATAGAAGATACAAAAGGTGACAAAAATAACGGCCAAAGTTTCAATTTTGAAATTACGTTCTTCGGTCCAAACAGTTTTTAGACCTTTGAGTGCGTATGTAAACGATTTCCAAGTTTTTATTAAATTCATATGATAATTCTACTATTTATATTCAAGATTACAAATAATAATATAAAAAATACCTCCCACCACTTACAGGTGGCAGAGGTATGTTGACGTGGTCGCGTTAGCAACGAATGCTCTTAAAATTTTTTTGCTGCCAGACTACACCGGGTGTTTTGGGATGAATTCTTTTACCGGTAGATGGTTTGACTTTCATTATCTTCCAGTTGAAGTTGAAGTCATGACCACTCATACGTTTTATGCCTTGGTTAAACAAACTTTCAAGGGCAGAGTTTACTGAGTCCCGACTTTTGCGACAGATTTTCATTTTGAGAGCCGAAACGATTTGATCCGTACAAAAGGTTGAGGGTAGACCTGCGAGGGAAGCGGCGACGATTTTTTTGATCTCCTTGGCACAGAAGTGAGTGCTTGTTTCTTCGGCGGCGATGGCACGGGTTGTTTCTGTCATTGTTTGTCTCCAGAGTTGCAAGAGGGTTTAAAATTTGAAACCTCCTCATATCCATCCATAGCCTAGCATTTTGTCAAAATTATGCAATAGTTTTACCTTTTAGGCAAAGATTAGTTTACCTTTCCCAAGAAGGGTAGATTTAAATAAGAGTAGTCAGTTGTGTTTAATGGCACATGGTTTTTTTGAGCATAACTATCTTTTGAATATTTCTGAACATCCTGCTTTTTTTTCAGGCTCGAAGCGAGGATTAAACTTTGATGCCCAAACTTGTTAGTAATCTTATCAATCTCAGTGTAAACCTTTTCCAATTTATCGTCTTTGGAATTATTACTGAAAAGATCAAGGGTAATCGTCTTTTCTTCTGATAAGTCGTGTAGATCAATGCCGGTAGCACGGTAAAGAACTCCTGGTTTAAAAAGTTGGTCAAAATGTTTTTTAAGCGCACTTAAAATATCCTGGGGAAAGCAGGTTGGGGAAGATAAAGACAAGTCCATTTTAAAATATTTAAAGTCTTGAGTCTTTAAAAAGACGGAAACTTTTCTAGCAAAAATCTGTTGTTGTCTCAAAGTATCACAAGCGTTTTCAATATTCTTGGACAATTCTGACCAAAGACGATTTTTGTCTTTAGATGGGGGAGTGAAAGTTTGAGTTCGACTGATAGAAGATTTGTTGTGTTTACCCTTGATGACACCTAAAGGCATAATAAAATCTCCAAGTAATTCGCCGTGAATTTCTTGAACTGGTTTGGTAAAATTCACGGCCACCCACGCACGGCTTTTTAGAGCCAAGTCCAAGGCAGTAATAACACCCAGTCTTTGTAAAACAGCTGCCGTGTTGGGACCGACACCCCAGATTTTTTCTATTTTAGTTTTAGCTAAAAAAAGATGAATCTCATTGCCAGGCATAAAAACTAGTCCATTTGGCTTGGAATGTTTTGAACCAATCTTGGCGAGAATTTTATTAACGGATAAACCAATTGAAAAAGTCAGACCTAATTCATTTTGTAAATCTTTTTTTATGGCCCCCGCAATTTCTTCGTAGGTCATTTTGAGGGGACGTTGTAGACCGGTGATATCTGCAAAACATTCATCAATACTGTACTCTTCAACATCTGAAGTGTAGCGTCTAACAATCTCGTACATTCGTCTAGAGTAGAGTTCATACATTTCATAATTTGAATTTACTAGGATAGCTTGAGGGCAAACGCGTTTGATTTCAGATAGATTCATCGCCCGAGTGACTCCACAGGCTTTGGCTTCATAGGTCATGGCGGAAGCGATGCTCCTCTCAAGTCCTACAATGACCGGTTTGCCTCGCAAACTCGGATTACGAGCAACTTCACACGCTGCAAAAAACGCATCACCATCGATGTGCAGGATAGCTCTGGGATAGGTATCTTTGCGGAGTATCATATTTATTTTAAAATTTGATTTTGTATTTTTGGGTTGCCCGAAGACTACCTTAGGCGCGGCGCTTAAGGTAGTCTTCGGGCCTCTGAATCGGTTTTTTATCTTCCTTATACTTTATACTCATACTATCTCTTAGTATTTCCTCACCACCCCTTTTACCACCGCTACAATTCTCAGATCATTCTCTGGATAAATTGGTTTATATTTTTTGTTAGCTGGTTCAAGCCAAATTTTGGCATCCCATTTTCTCAAATATTTCATCGTCCAGCCACCATCGACTTCGGCAATAACAATCTGACCGTCTTTGGCATCGGTCTGTCTTTCTACAATCACTAGATCACCTTCCATAATTCCTTCTTCAATCATTGAGTCACCTTTAACTTCTAAAATAAAAGATGCTTCTTTTTTCTCGATTAGATATTCATCAATACTAATAGTGTCTGAATGGTTCTCCTCAGCGGTAGTGGGGAAGCCGGCCTCGACTAAGCCCAAGATTGGTATTTCGCCAAAGAGTTTTCGTGGTAAGAGATGACCAAGAGAGTCTTGGTCCAAAATCTTTTCAGCGACTAATTTTTTAACTAGTTTGGAAACGGCATTTTTTGACTCCCAACCGAAAATTTTCATGATTTCGGAGTAGCTGGGCATGCGTTTATTTTTCTTATAAAAATCCGCTATTTTTATTCGGCTCTCTTCGAGACTAAAACTTTTTTTCATACATCTATTATAAGTGAACGACCGTTCACCTGTCAATCCCATTAGAAGTCTCGTACATATAATTTGTTCAGTGCTAAAATTTATCTAAGTATTTAAGCGTCACACAAAATTACTAATTTCTCCGACTTTTAACAGTCTCCGTTCCATAAAAACACCGCGACGGTTAGTCGCGGCTTTGGGCTGGGTACTATTTTTTCTAAAGGGAATCCCTTAGCAATACTTGGAGTTCTCTCAGGGCTTGTTCCTCGATTCGGCGGACACTTTCCCCACATTTATTAATTATTTTACCTACTTCCTGTAGGGTTAAGGGTCTTTCCATATCCATTAATAATCCGAAACGCAACTCGATTATTTTTCTTTTAATTGGATCGAGTTTTTCGACCTGTTTCAAAAGAAAACTGTGAGTGTCGAGACTGGATATTTCTTGAGATGGATCTGGAATGCTATTGTCAGGGATGATATCCAATAAACTTTGGCCGTCCTCGCCACCAGTCGCTGGTTTAAGTTCATGAATAGACACCGTCAGACGACTAGTCAGTAGGATGCCGGAGATATCTCCAGCGGGCAAATCGGTTTTTTGGGAAATCTCATCCTTGGTTGGTTCGCGACCAAGGTTTTTTTCTAACTCTTTGCGAGCATGGTGGATTTTAGAAACCTTTCCAGTCTGTCCAACTGGAAGTCGGATCATTCTGGATTGATTACTTAATCCGCGTTTTATTCCTTGCTTGATCCACCACGAAGAATAAAATGAAAATTTGGTTCCTTTGGTTGGATCAAATTTTTCCGCCGCTCTCATTAGGCCGATACTGCCGTGTTGAATCAAATCAAGTAAGGATAGACCTAGACCGGTGTAATCATAGGCAATTTTTACGACGAGTCGTAAATTGCTGTTGACTAGTTTTTTGCATGCCCGATTATCGCTTAAATCCAAGTCTCTTTCTGCAGCTAGTTGTTTTTCCTCCTCAATCGTCAGTAAAGGGTGTTGCATAATTTCTCTTATATAAAGATCAAGGGCGTCTGGGCTGTCGTTCATTTTTTCCTCCTTAGATTTTTTAGTGTGCTTGTTCCGACTATAGCTTTACATTTTTTGTGTTCACATGTCAAATATGTTTTGCCTTTATATAAAAATGACAAAAAATAAAATAGTTTAGTTCTTTTAGTTAGTTTCTTTGAAATCAATATTTTTTTAAATATTATAAAAGCCCAGCAACCAGTGGTTGCCGGGCTCTGCTCGTATAGTAACGTCAAGCCGTCATCTGCATAGGCTCCTCCCCATACCAGAATTTTAGCTTTTTCAGGGCTGCTTCCTGGATTTGAGAAATGCGTTGTTTCGATCGACCATCGTTTTCCGCTATCTCTCTAAGAGTTTTAGGTTCACTCCCATCCAATCCGTATCGTTGGATGAGAATAAACTTTTCCTCATCATTAAGATTGGCGAAGAGGAGATCAATCCTTTGCAGATCTTCTAGGTGGGAGACTTTTTCAAAAGATGTCTCGGCATTTTCGTCGGCAAAGAAATCGTTAAAGGTGGTATCACTACCGCCTTTGTCGTCGCCAGTTACTTTGGCATCCATCGAAACCTTACCCCTGTTTGAACCTCTGTTCGCAACATGGGTCACGACTTTGATTTTTCTTTTGCTGAGGCCTATTTCATCGGCCACTTCCTGATCGTTGGGATCGCGACCGAGTTCGTGCCTGAGTTTGGTCCTGGTCGCTTCGATCTGACTGAGGCGTTCAGACATTTCTGCCGGGACACGAATCGTGGACGATTCATTTTCCAAAGCTTTTTGGATAAACTCTTTGACCCACCATTTGGAATAGGTGGAAAGGCGAGCTCCTTTGCTCGGATCAAACATTTCGGTTGCGTGTAGTAAACCAGCATTCCCAGCAGAAATAAGTTCCTGCAACGTCAAACCAAAACCTTTGTACTTGTGGGCGATTTTGACCACCCAGAGGAGGTGACTTTTGATCACTTTGTGAGCGGCGGTAACATCTCCATTCATCATGGCGGCAGCCAAAGTTTTTTCTTCGGCTGGCGTGAGATGTTGAACTCCTTTGATCGCTGACATGTACGATTCAAGACTATCGAGTTGGTCTTGCATGGTGACGGTCTCCCAAAAATTGGTTTTAAGAACAGAATACCTTATACTTCTACCTTATATATCATGGTATGTCAAATGCTGTAAAAACTAAAAAAGTAGGGAAGAGTATTGCCTTTATAAAATATTTTGCTATTATACAACCTGTATTCCGTGGTAGCTCAGTGGTGGAGTGAGATTGAGATAGGAATCTCAATCGCAAGGCCGGAGCACGACGGTGCGAGGAGAGGTCGCGAGATTTTTCAGCAGAAAAATACTTGTGACATCGCCTGTTAAACAAATTGCTGAGCTCATTCTGATTGTTATAAAAATAGTAATCAGAACAAGTTTTGCAAAAAACTAAATATATTCCGTGGTAGCTCAGTGGTAGAGCGATCGCCTGTTAAGCGATTGGTCGTAGG